>JAGBTR010000270.1 GCA_017631215.1 Clostridia bacterium
AAAAGATCGACCGCATCAACGCGCTTGCAAAAAAATCCAAGACCCCCGAGGGGCTGACCGAGGCGGAAAAAGCGGAGCAGGCTGCGCTTCGCGCCGAATACGTCGCTGAGTTTCGCGCGTCCTTTACGGGTCAGCTGGAGAACACCGTCATCCAGCGTCCCGACGGCACAAAGGAGCATTTGAAAAAGAAAAACTGATCAACCGTTGGTTGACTATCACAACAGGAGGTAGAGAAAATGTCCAAGCTTGTATTTCCCTTTGCGGTCACGACCGACCGTGTCGAGCAAACCGAAGCCTTTGGCGCACGGCTTGCCCGTCTTGTGCTTGACGACGCATCTCTGCCCCGTTACGTCGCACTGGCGGGCAACCTCGGTGTCGGCAAGACCGCTTTCGTGCGCGGCTTTGCATCCGTCATAGCGCCCGGAGTGGCTGTCCGCTCGCCTACCTTCGCGTTGGTCAACGAGTACCGCGCTGCGGGTATGCCGCCCGTCTTTCATTTCGATATGTACCGCATCACATCCGAGGACGACCTTTACTCCATCGGCTACGACGATTATCTCGACCGCGGCATCTGCCTTGTCGAGTGGAGTGAAAACGTCCCTTATGCGATGCCCGATGAATTTTTGCGCGTCCTGATCGAAAAGACGGATCCGTCCGAGCCCGACACGCGCCGCATTACGGTCACGTCCGAGCATTCATCTCGACTTCAAGGAGAAAACGATGTATATTCTTTCACTTGACAGCACAGCCATCGCCGCCTCGGTCGCGCTGTGCAACGACGAGCGTATGCTCGCCCTCACCACCATTGAAAACGGCAACACCCACAGCCAGACGCTGCTCCCCCTTGTCGAGAGCACGCTGGCACAATTTGACCTGCGCCCCCACGATATGGGCGTGCTCGCTTGCTCGGTCGGTCCCGGCTCGTTTACGGGCGTCCGCATCGGCACGTCTACCATCAAGGGACTGGGCTTTGGCACAGACATTCCCTGCATCGGCGTATCCACGCTGGAGGCGCTGGCGTATAATCTTATCGGCTTTGAGGGCATTATCTGCCCCGTAATGAACGCCCGCCGCAATCAGGTCTACAACGCCCTCTTTGAATGTCGCAACGGCGTACTGACGCGGTTGTGTGATGACCGCCCGATCGCGTTGACCGAGCTCGACGACGAGCTTGTCGCACGCGGCGAGTCCCCCGTCTATCTCGTCGGTGACGGTTATGACCTCTCGCACGCCCAGCTGACCAAGAGCGCATCCTTGCTTCGCGAGACCCCCGTGGTGCTCCGCGTGCAGAACGCCTATTCGGTCGCTCAGGTCGCGCTTCGTCTCTACCGCGAGGGAGTGCGTACGACGGACACCGAGCTGTCCCCCATCTACCTTCGTCTCTCCCAAGCGGAACGTGAGCGAATGGAGCGACTGGCGGCAGAGGAGAAAAAATGAACGTTTGGTTGAAATTATTCAACCACCAATGATATTTTCATCAACGAAAGGAACAACACTATGGAAAAGAAGATCGTTATCGGCTGTGACCACGCAGCCGTAGAGCTCAAGAACAAGGTCATCGCACACGTTGAGGGCATGGGCTACGAGGTCATTGACGTCGGCACCTACACCTCCGATTCCTGCAACTACCCCGACATCGCCGAGACGGCTTGCAAGAAGATCCAGACGGGCGAGGTGCCGATGGGTATCCTCATCTGCGGCACGGGCATCGGTATGAGTATGTCCGCCAACAAGATGCGCGGTATTCGTGCCGCCTGCTGCTCTGACACCTTCAGCGCCGCCGCAACCCGCTCTCACAACGATGCCAACGTGCTGTGCTTCGGCGCACGCGTGGTCGGTGAGGGTGTCGCGATGACGCTCGTCGACGCCTTCCTTACCACCGAGTACGAGGGCGGCAGACACCAGACCCGCATCGATATGATGATGGCACTCGAGGGAAAGTACTAGGGATATATATGTGGGGCGCTGCCCCACACCCCGCTTAAGACCTTCTTGAAAGAAGGTCTTAAGAATCCCAAGAACTTTACCGCTGAGTCATTTTTAGGCGTTGATGCGGTGCTCTTTACGGGCATCGAACGGCGTCGCTCGCTAGTAAACCACGCATAAGATTTTGATTGATGAATAGGATGGCAGGAAGGACAGCGGTGCGCTCGACGGGCATCTGCTGTACATTGTGCCACTCGGAAGGGAGAGCGTATGTCGCGTCGCACGCTTGACACGGCCGCTTATGAGGCGGCAGAGCTTTTGCGTCTTGCCGCAGGAAAACCGAACAAGCACTACACCACCGCCATCATTGCCGCGGCGGGCTCGTCCACCCGTATGGGGAGCGGTGTCTCCAAGCAACAGCTTGAGATCGACGGTATCCCCGTGCTGGCACGCACCTTGCTTGCGTATGAGCAGGCGCTGACGGTGCAGGAGATCATCCTCACCGCGCGGAAGGAGGAATTCGAGCCCTTCCGTGCATTGGCAGAGCGCTATCAGATCACCAAGCTCAAGCGCATCACCGAGGGTGGGGCAACCCGCCAGGATTCGGTGCGTCACGGCCTCGACGTTGTATCAAAAAAGACCAAATTCGTAGCGATCGCCGACGGTGCGCGCTGTCTGATCACACCCGAGCAGATCGACCGCGTCAACCTGACCGCCTACCGCACCGACGCCGCCTCTGCCGCCGTGCCCTC
>JAGBTR010000040.1 GCA_017631215.1 Clostridia bacterium
CCTGCGCCATGACCGGCGAGGCGGCTGGCAAGGCGGCGGTCAGATATATCAAGAACGGAAGCTTTGCGATGGCGTGACGGCGCAAGCATATGTAAAAAGAACGGGGAGCACCGCAGGGTGCTCCCCGTTCTTTTCATATCTCACCGCTATGCCGCGTCAAAGACCGTTGTTGGGCTTGCCCAGCATCCGATCCGTCAGATACAGCACAGCCTTCAGATCGTGCTCGTTCAGCTGATGTAGGTTCTCGTCGATCTCGCGTATGCGCTCGGGGCAGTCCTGATCGACCATAAAGAACTCGGCAGGCGTGATGCCAAGATACTCGCAGATATAGAAAAACGATGCCATCGAGGGAAGCGCCTTGCCGCTCTCGATGTTGTTGATATATCCCGGATTCTGCCCGATCGACAGACTCATATCGCGCGCGGATATCCCCTTCCGCCAGCGGAAACGGCTCAAGCGATCCGCAAAGCTCGACTTATCCATATCATTCATACCACGCCCCCCTTTCACACATTTCTATGTAATATTATATCACATAGCATATCCAAAAATTACGGATTATTTCCGTTAAAGATGTTGACAAATTGGAATATATGCGATATAATGACAGTAACGACGGAAATAAAGCGATTTTCGTCACTATATCACTACAAAACAAGGAGGACACATTATGGAAAATCGAAACAAGTACTTACTCTTAGCAAGAAGAGCACGAGAGGAAGACAACTCAGAAGATGCAAAAAGATACTATGATATGGTGCGTACGGAAGATCCGGACAATGCGGAAGCAAAATTCTTTTATTCGTATTATCGATTGATGGACGGCACAGTGGGAGAAGCGGGCAGCAAATATGACGCTATGTGCAAGGGTGTTAATACCACAATTTCGTTGATCTTGGAGTCGGACGCATCTGACGAAGAAAAGAAGGCGCTCGTTTTGGCCATTCTCGCTCATTTGGAGAAGGCACGCATTGCGATAGTAAACAATGCCCCTGGCAGCGCCAGTGTGAATATACAAGAAATCAAAAAATCCATATTTGCTAAGTATATAGAAGCCTTTGGAGAGGACAACGACATTATGTTCGAAGTCTATCGCTTTAAAAAAGATTTCGAAAGCAGAAGTATGAAGGAAAAGTATGAGTTTGGCGACGAAATAGAGAGCAAATTCGCTTCTGTTCCCCAAATTATGGCATTGGCATTGGATCTGTGGAAGAAATGCGTCGCAGAGCAGCAAACATATTACAACACCCGCGAAGCAATTGAATGTAAGGGAATGGCAGAAAAATACGCCGAAAAGATCAAAAAGTATGACCCTACATACGTTATGCCGAAAAAGGCCGGTTGCATATCATTTGGCTGATAAATATATATAACAGAAAAGCAGAACTTATCAAAGTTCTGCTTTTCTAACCGTCAGAGGTCACTATGCGTATCAATACAAGAAAAAAATTTGAAAAAGAAATAGATTTTTTTAGTGATGAATTTCAGCAAGAGCAGAAAAGATTGGAGACCTACATCAAACAGCGACCGCTTCCTCGCCCCAAGACCACCAAGTCGGTCGTCATTACTTGGGTTTTGATATACCTTTTGGTTGCTTTCCTACTCGCGGCAACCGTTATTTATCTTTTCAAAATAACAAAAATCCAATGGCTGTGCTACCTTGTTTCCTATATCGTATGCGCGCTTTTCTTTTCGAAAACGATTTGCATCAAAGCGATCGAATGCTATCAGCACTATGCCAAAGAAGAAACGCGAAGAAAATGCGTGTGTGTCCCTTCTTGCTCAGAATATTCCATAGCAGTATTGAAAAAGTATCACATCTTTAAGGCGTTACGCAAAATCCGAATCAGGCTGTTGAACACTTGCGGCGGATATGGGTATGTGCACGATGAGCCATAATCAAAAGGTCGTTCGCAAGACAAGGTTCAAAACGAAATTTCGCAATGATAAAAAGTTGTTTGCGAACGGGGCAAAATTCAGAACTCGAATTCGAAAGAACGTGCGCGGGTGACAAGATTCAGAACTCGAATTCGCCTTACGGCGAATTCCGAAGAATGCGCGGGGCGCATTCTTCTATGCAAGCGCTCGTCCTGTCGCTTCAAGCAAAACAAAAAAGGAGGATACAAGATCCTCCTTTTTTGTTTTGGTCGAGGTGACAAGGTAACTCCGCTTCGCTCCGTGATACCCACACCCTGCGCCCGAAGAGCAAGCTCTTCTGTCTTCGGGCGGGGTATGCGAACTTGCGTCGCTTCGCGACCAATCCCGAAAATGCCACCCACAAGCAAAAAAAGAACAGGAGCACCTAAAGGCACTCCTGTTCTTTTTTTGGTCGAGGTGACAAGATTCGAACTTGCGACTTCTACGTCCCGAACGTAGCGCTCTACCAAGCTGAGCCACACCTCGATTATTTAATTTTGCTTTTCTTCGCGGCGGCGCAGGGTCTTCTGCGTCCCGAACGGCCGAGCGAAGCTCGGAGGCGCTCATACCAAGCGGAGTTGCACCTCGTGATGACCATTCGGTCACACTTTGAAATTATAGCATAGCGGCGGCCTTTTGTCAATAGGTTTTTGAAAAAAACTGCCATACGGCGCGGGGGACCGCACCATAGCTTTGGTGCGATCCCCTTCCCTTTGGGATTATTTCTTTTTCTTGTCGCTCTTGCCCTTCTTCTTGGGCGGTGCAACAAAGTACAGTCGTGCCGTCGACACGTCCTCGCGGAACTCGCCGCCGCGCAGCTGGCGCTCCAGCAGCTTGGCCGCGCGCTTATCCGACTTGGCAAGCTGATCGTGAGCCTGCTTGAGCAGTCTCGTCAGCGCGCCCGTTTCGAACAGATTGTGTCTGACGTACATCAAGAGCGGCGTATCCGCGCAACGGAAGTCGATGGTAAACTCGCCCATCTCCTTCTCGTCATAACGCTGTGCGGCCTCGGCGATGATGCGAACGATCTCGCGCTCGTCGTAGCGGGTCAGGTAGGCGTTATGATAGCGGAAATACTCGTGCGTGGTGTAGCGGAACTGCTCCAGCGTGGGGTACAGCTCCTTATTCGGGATATGCATCGGCTCCTGACCCTTGGAGGTGCGGATAAACTCATCGTACGGCGTACAGCAGTAGTTATACCACACAAGGTCACGGTTCAGCTCGCCCGTCTTGGTATCGGAGTGGTCACCCCACGTTGCGTCCAGATAGTAGCAATATTTGCCGATCTTGAGCACGTTGAAGGCGTGGCAGATGTTGGTCGCGTCGACCTCACTGATGACCTTACCGCACACGATACCGACCGACTGCAGCAGGTACTGCATCGCCACGGCGTAGCCCGCGCAAACGACCTTATGCTCGACCAGTGCGCTATGCAGCGAGCGAAGCACGTCGTCCTTACGGATGTCCTTATCCACACCCGCATCCAGACCGACGCCGTCGTAATCCAGCGTCAGAATGAGGCGGCGGTAGATGGTCAGCATTGCCTGGTAGGGGTTGGTCTTGCGAGTGATACCCTGCGTGAACGTCTTGGCGGCCTTATGCAGCTCCTTGCGCTTTCTCTTGATCTGGCGCACGTCGAGCTTGCCGTCGGGCGTCTTGCAACGGTAATCCAAGCGCATCGTCGTGGGCGTGTAGTAGTAGCTCTTGACCCAGAACAGCTCGGGATAGTCGCAAAGCACGTAGGTGTAGACGCGGTACATATCCTCGTCACTGACGCCGACACGCGAGAACCAATCCTCGTTGTAGGCAAAGGCGGCGCGGACGATGTCGTTATACAGACGGATCAGTGCATTGCTCTTCTCCTCGTCCTCGTACGGCACGCGCTTCGTGCCCTTCTTCTTTGCCTTTTTGGCGTCCTTCTTGGCATCCTTGTCGGACTTCTTGGACTTCTTGGACACCTTTTCGGTATCGGGCGTCTCGTCCTCGGTCTTCTTTCTTCTGCCGAAGAGACCTCTCTTCTTTTCGGGCTTGGTCTCACCGTCCTCGGTCTCACCGTCGTCCGTTGCCTTACCCTTATTCTTCTTGGCGAGCTTGCGACGCTCCTTCTCTTCCTTCTTGCGACGCTTCTCCTCTTCCTTCAGGCGCTTCTTTTCCTCCTTGGCGCGCTGCTTTTCAGCCTTCTTGCGCTCCTTGTCGGTCATACCGTCCGAAGGCTCGTCGGCCGTGTCGTCAGACGGGTCGTCAGACGGGTCATCACCCCAACCGTCATCGGTCGTACCGTCGTCCACGGGATCATCCTCGACGGGCTCGTCGGAGGTATCGTCACCCCAACCGTCGTCGGTTGTGTCGTCGGCAACATCGTCGGTGGTGTCGTCGCCCCAACCGTCCTCGTCGGTTGTACCGTCATCGGTTGTACCGTCGTCCTCATCACCCAGCGGAGGTGCGGCGTTGGGCTCAAGGCTATGGCGGGCGTTGACCTCAACGTCATCGTCGCCCATTTCCTCGCCCTCTCCGTCCTCGACGTCCTCGTCGTAGGTAGCGTCGGACATCTCGTCGCTCTCGGTCTCGTCCTCACCGTTATCCGCCGTCTCACCGCGCAGATAGCGCTTCCAGAAGCGAGGAATGCGGTTGGGATCGAACAGCGCGTCGGAGAATTCCTCATCGTCGTCCTCGGGCTCGGGATCGGCCTCGCGGTCGAGCTCCTGCGCCTTGATACGCAGATAGGTAAAGCTGGTACGGCGCTCACCTGCGGGGGTCGGCGCGGTATCCTTGTCCTCGCCCTCCGTGGCGGGCGCGTCGTCGGTGGCCTCGTCCTCGGTCTCACTGCCACCGTCGGGGGCATTGGGCTCGGGGGTATCCACAGCGACCTCGCCGTCGTCGGTCTCGACGTCCTCAGCGACGGCATCGTCTGCCGTGTCGTTCGAGGTATCGTCCTCGGCGGGCTCGTCTGCCGTATCGTTTGCGGGCTCGTCATCCGTGGGCTTGTCGCTCTTGGGCGTGACGTCCTCGAAGTCGACGTAGGCCTTGATCTCATCCACACCGATACGGATGGAGGGATCGAGGTTTTCGTAGATCCAATCGGCGGACTCGTCCTCACCGATGCTTCTCAGATAGACCAGCTCCTCGTAGTAGAGCTGTGCGGGAGCCTGCGAGATGAGCAGGTCGTTATCCGCCTGCCACAGCTCGATCAAGCCGCGCAGAACCGCGACTCTGGCGTTGTTGAGCGGCAGATCGCGCTCGGCGTAGGCCGTACGGGTCGCCTTATCCAGCTTGCCGTAGAACTCGCTGAGCACCTGACCCTCCTTGAGCTCGTAGGGACCGTCCAGGTCGGCACGCGCCGCGCCGATGGACACCTCGGGGTAGGTCTTCTTGAGATAACTGCACATCTCGTCGTAGACGTCGTCGATCTGTGCCTTGGTGTCGACCACGTCGAAGCAGTCGGCGCAAATGAAGCGGTGCTTATCAAAGTAGGAGAAGCGACCGCTCTCCATCGTGCGGTGGCAGAACGAGCAGCGCTCGGTGGACTCGGGATCCTCGTCCTCGCCCGCCGTCTCGTAATCGTGCTTACCGTCATCGCTGAGCACCAGGTTGAGGTCGGAAAGCAGCTCACACAGATGCTCAAGATCATAGCACTCGGGCAGCGTCTCGCCGCCGAAGTAGATGTAGTGCGACTTCTTGGGATGCAGCTGCAGCCAATGCAGATACGCGTAGACGTTGACGAGGAACTCGTGCATATAGCGCGCGGCGCGGTCGTAGAACCAATCCAGCGCACCGATGTCCTCGGCGCAGTCGTTGAGGAACAGGAACTGCATACGGTTGGCATCCGTCTCGATCAGATCTCCCTCGGGCGCGCGCAGGTAAGGATAGAGCGCGCGGATGCGGTCGTTCACCTCAGAGGGCTCGTTCTCGTCGTCAAACGGCAGCGGCTCTGCCAGCACGGGAACGATGGCGATGCAGTGATACGCACGCGGGAAGATGGTGCGGATGAACTCGTTGAAGGCCGCCGCGAGCAAAAGTCTCATGCCGTCGTTACACTCCCTACGGGCGTGCAGCGAGACGTGCAGCATACGGCCGTCGTCGTAATGGCGGTCGTTGCGGTCGGTGACGTGGGGGTTGCCCTCGACGCCGCGATAAAAGTCGAGCGTCTGGCGGTCGGTCATCAGGCTGTAGAAGCCGTAGGTCTCGGCGTCAAAGCTGACGCGGCACTTGGTGACACGGATCTCGGCGAGCTTGGACGTGGTGTTGTGCAAAGCACCGCCGCCACCGATCGCCTCGCGCTCACCGATGCGGTAACGGCGCAAAAGGATGGTGTCAAGGCAGTTGCGGAAGTTGATGTTCTCGCTACGCAGGAAGATGGCACTGCCGTCGCGAGCCACGTGCTCGATCTCGTACTCCGAATTGTTGAAGATGATGCTCTGACCTGCGATATACTCCATATGCGCGCGGCTGGGGAAGGTATCGAGCAGGCCGATGACCTCGTCGTTGAGGCGAAGCTCAACGCGACGGTTGCATTCAAACAGACGGTCGAAGATCTCCTTGACGCGGCGGAAGACCACGTACTTCTCGCGCTGCAGCGTATAGCCGTTGCGGCGGACGGGATCGATGACCAGATAGTAGTCCTTGATGTGGTTGGCGATGCTGTCCTCGGGGGCGACCTCGGGAAGGTCGTAAAGACCCGCGATGAGGTAGGATGCCATATCCTGAAGCGTCAGCGCGTCCAGCGCGTCGTGCTTTTCGGCAAGCAGCGTGCGGCAGTATGCGGACGAAACGATATCACCGCGCTCGTAGGTGGTCGCGAGTGCCGTTCTCATACGCCGCATAAACTCGGCGACGCTGATGCCGTTTTCTGTCGTTGCGTCGCAGTAGATGCGAAGCAGCAGCAGCTTATGGCGCTCGGCGTGCTCGGTCACGCGCGGCTGAATGAAGGAGGAACGGTTGATGTAATCCTCGCTGGCCGCACGGGACATAAAGTACTCGCGGAGCAGATAGGGCTTGCTCAGGATGTGGACGACCGAATTCTTTCTGCCGCGGAAGCGCGTGCACGCATACAGCGCGGCGGAGAGGTTGCATCGCTCATCCGAATAGATCATATAGTTGACGTCGGCAACCGTCTTGTACAGCTTGTTGATCTCGACGCCGTGCATCGCCAGCAGCTTGCGCTCGGCGTGCGCCAGCGGGGTGGAGGTCATCAGACGGACGCCGTCCACGTCGTGCTGGCAGGCCAGGTCAGCGATGATGCACTCAAGGCTGGTGAGGTGCTGACCGCTGCGGTTGTAGATGCGGTGCTTCTTGCTCTCGCGATTCCACAGCGTATAGGCAACGGCCTCGTTTTCCTTGGCACTGCTGAAGCTGAGGATGCGATCGACGTTGAAGAAGCGAGGCAGGCTGGCCGCCGCAAAGCCCTTGAGCAGATCAAGCGACAAGAAGACAAAGCGGATACGGTCGCCCGTTGCGCGCTGAAGTCTTCTGGCCATCAGCAGGCACAGATAGCTGTCCAGAGCGACGGTGCGATCGGCATCGATGAAGATGGCGTTGCACACCTCCTCAAAGAAGCCGGGGTACTGCTCGACGATGTTGTCGCTTCGGAAGTCCTCGGCGCAGGCGACCAGCACGTCGGCCTGATCCAATCTCTCGTCGGCGGTATAGACGCGCCAGGTGCAGGTGGGGGTGCTGCCCGTCATCTGAATGAGGCGGTCGCTGATGTAATGCTTCAGGCTCTGGCACTCCTCGCGGTCGGACACGATGAAAATGACGCGCGAGCCCGCCAGAAGGCGAATGTAGGAATAAGCGATGAGATACTCGCCAAGCTCGGAATAGAACGAGGCGGCGAAGTAGACGTGATCCTCGTTGTAGATCGCATCCAGACACTCCATATAGCTCTGGACGGTGCGACCCGTCGTCTCGGTCATATACTTCTTGATATAGGCCATCGCGCTGGCATAGGCGCGGTTGGTGCATTCATACTCGGGGCGCTCCTCGGGGATGGACTCGGGGTAGTAGCGCAGGGCGTGCTCCTTATCGAAGCGACGCTTGAGCTCGGACTGCAGTGCGCGCAGTCTGGCCTCGCGCTTTTTGTTATCCTTCTCCTCCTCGGCGGCGCGCTTGGCGTCCTCCTCATCCTCGTCATCGGGCATCGGCGTGCGGAAGACGTTGACCACCTCCTGCAGGAAGATGACCGAAATGAAGGGATAGATGTACCAGTCGCCCACGTGCAGCACCTTGAGCAAAACGAAGTAGATCGCCTCGGGAAGCGGGAACAGCACCGACACAAGAACGACCAGGAAGAAGAGGGCATACAGCGCCTCGACCAGGTAGATGAAATACTGCATCACGGTGCGGACACGAACGACCCAACCGCGGGCGTACTGCATCTCGTCGCCCTCGAAGAACAGACTCAGCACGACACGGTGCAGGCCCGACAGCACGGGAGACTGTGCCTCGCGGGGAGGACGACCCTCGTCCTCGGTTACGCCGCCGTCCTTTTTGCCGTTGCTACCGTCGTCGTTGCCCTTTTCGTCGTCCTTATCGGAATGGATGAAGAAGGGGATGCGGCGGCGCGCACGGCGGCGCTCCTCCTCCTCGGCAAGGATCTGCTCAGGCGTCTTTTTGACCGCCTCGGCATCCTCACCGTCGTCCTTCTTACCCTTTCTCTTCTTTTTCTTCTTTTTACCGTCGGACTCGTCATTCTCCGCGCTCTCGTCGGCGGCGGTATCGGACGCACCGTCCGTGTCGGACTCGTGCTCGGGCTCCTCGGTCTCGCTCTGCTCGGTGTCTTGGTTCTCATCCTTCTTGTTCACACCGAAGATGGGATCCATAATGAGCTTTTTGAGCAGTGCCTTGACGAACACAAAGCCGTACAGCACGACCAAATTGACCAGCACCAGCTTGACGGCGAAGCTCACAAAGTCAAACTGCGAGCTCAGCGAGCTGTCGACCCACGCGATGATGCGGTCGAGCAGCGGCAGGTTGGTCACGATCTCGACCACGCCGTCGAGCAGCTCGAAGACGAACGCAACAACGACAAACTCGATCACCGTCAGGATGACGAAGGCGAAGTTCAGTCGGTTGTGCGGCGACTCATAGCGCAACGCGCGGAAGGTCGAAAACCGTTTTGCCTTGGAAGAAAAGGGGAGGAGCGGATAGGACATAAGGAGCATCAGCAAAAGAATGATAATGCCCTTGATTGCGTTGATCACTGCTCGTCACTTCCTTTCTTCTTTTTGTGGAACATACCCTCGATGGTCTCGATCGAGAACACCTTGTAGACGCCGTTTTCCTTGGCGTGGAAGGGCTTGGTGAGGTCGAACTCGTTTTCGACGCTCTCCTCGGGCTGGTAGATGGGCTCGACGCCCAGATTGTTGAGCATCGCGCTGAGCTGATCCTCAACCTCCTCCAGCATATTGCGGTGGTGGGTCACGTTTTTCTCCAGCGTCAGGTTGGCATCGTACATATGGTCGATCTGACGCAGCTCATAGCGCAGCTCCTCGATGCGGATCAGGTCGTGCTCGTAACGCTGCTTGAGCTTGGAGAAGGCGTATTCGTTCTTGGCCAGACACGTGTAAAAATGATGACGGATCCAGCCCTTGGCAATGCTCATTCGGCGCATCAGCGGCATCATCTGCATCGCAAAGGCGAGCAGGAACAGACCGCCGAAGACGATGGTACCCAGCGCGTACAGCGTCGAGGCACCCAGCGACAGCACGGTCGCGTCGCGCAGCTGAAGCGCGCCGTAAGGAATGAGCATCGCGGCCAGCGTCAGCGCAAGGAAGATGATATCACCGATGATATTGCGGCTCATACAAGCCTTGGCGCGGTTGTAGGCCTTGAGCGACGACTTGGCGCGCGTTTTTTCCTCCGAATAGTCGACCTCCAAAAGATCGGCCTTGAGGGCGCGGTCAAACAGATCCGAGATCTCCTTTTCCTTCAGGCGTATCAGGTTCTCGTATTTTTCACGCGAGGGGCACTGATCGGTCATCTTGAGGATGCCCGCCGTGCGCAGCTCGCGGAATTCGGCGTCGATACCCGCCTCGGACGTAGCGTCTCTCTTTTTGAGATACTCGCCCATAATGCTATCAAACTGGCGGCGGTTATCCTTGTCGATCTGATCGTCCGAGCGGTTGGCGAAGCGGCAGATGCGGTGGTACATATCCAGCGCCGACATCTTGCGCCCGACGTTCTCGGGGCGGTTGCGGATCTCGGCACGCTGCTGTGCGATATGCGACTCGTAGCTCGGCTCGCGCGCGGGCTGCTCGAGTGCCTTTTCCTCGCTTCCCGTCTGATCCAGCTCGAAGTACATCGTGCGGTTGCCGCGGGCGATGTTACGGGCGGCATGGATCTTGTTCCACGAGCGCTCCAGCACCTCGCGCAGCGTCGACGGCTCGATGGTAGCGATCTTAAGCTCGCCACCCACGCCCGTGTTTTCCTCACGCTCGTAGGTACGGATGAGGTAGAGCGACAGCGACAACGTGTCGAAGGCGGCGCGCACGGGGCTCTCGCCGTACTGGGTCACGTAATAGTGGCGGCGGAGCGAGGTCGAAAGACCCGCACGGCGGCGGAACGCCTCAAAGAAGGTGTGGAAATCCATCGCGGTGCCGTTGGTCGCGCCGTAGGGATAGTCCTCGATCTTGAGCTCAAGCGACATCGTCTCGGTGCAGTACAGCTCGTAGGCCGTGTACGCCGTCAGGTCGCGTGCCTTTTCGGGTCGCTTTTCCAGCTCGTACTTGACGCGCTGGCGCTGTGCCTGGGTGAGTCGATCCTCAAAGGTCTCCTCGTCCCCATCCGTCTCGTGCGGCGCCTCGGGCGGCAGGACGACCTCGGTGCCGGGCTTGCCGCGCAGAATGGTCGCGACCTGATTCTCACGGTTGTCCAGACTCTCAAAGCGCTCGTATTCTCCGTTCTGGATATAGTACACCTCGCAGGCCGAGATGTAGATATCGCGCTTGGTCAGCGGGTTGAACAGCTTGTCGACCAGGTAGGCCTCGATATAGGGAAGGTAGACGGCAAACTCGACGCCCTCCTCCACCAGACCGAAGCCGTGCTCGCCGCGGCCATAGGGCGGACGAATGCGGCGGAAGCCGAAAAAGTCCACCAGCACGACCACGCGGAAGGAGTCCGCACCCAGTGCGTTCTGCTTTTCGTAGATCTCCTTCTCGCAGCAAGCGATGTCCTTCAGACTGCAGTTCATCCAGCGAATCTTGCTGTATCCCGCAAGATCGAACAGACGGTCGCTGTCAAAGGTTTTGTTTTCCGATGTGTTGATCACGTATGTGAGCATATTTGATCCTTTCTCCTTTCCGAAAGAAGAAATCCGTTTATTTTAGCGCCGCAAAGAGGGCGCGGGGTACGCATTACTCGGCATCAAGGTAGGGCACGCGCGTGTGCAGGGAGCGGTAGCGCAAAAAGCAACCGTGCTCGCCCGCCCAGCGGATGGCACCCTCGGCCGTTTC
>JAGBTR010000271.1 GCA_017631215.1 Clostridia bacterium
CAAATGGTTGTAAGTTTGTCGCTATACAACTGTCGAATTTAACTTTTGGGGTAGGGGCCCCAATTCAACCAAGAAGTTTGTTTGGCTGAAGGAAGTTAGTTATCGCATTCAATTCTTCTCTGCTTCAAAGTTCTTGGGGGTGCAGGGGGGATTCTTTCAAGAATCCCCCTTGCATCGTCCCCCTCCCCCAAATTTACCTCACAGCACCAGCGAGGGAGCGGTGTAGACTCTTGCCGCCAGCTCCTGATTGAGCATATACAGGCTCTTGGGATCCGAGCCGAACAGCTCCATCTTGTAGATGAGGTCATTCGCGTTGGTCTCCTCCTCGCCCTGCTCCTTGACGAACCAGTCGAGGAACTGCATCGTGCGGAAATCACGCACGTCGTAGGCCGCGCCGTAGATATCGTTGATGAGCGAGGTGACGTATCGCTCGTGCTCCAGCCCTGCCTCAAGCACCGCCATATGGCTGTCGAACACCTTGTCGGGCTTGTCGATCGCCTCGAGCGTTACGGGCATATTCTCGTTTTGCAGATAGGTGTAGAACAGCATCGCGTGGTCGCGCTCCTCCTGCGCCTGCACCATATACCAGTTGGCAAAGCCGTCCAGCCCCGCCGCCTTGAAGTGATTGGAAAACTGCAGATAGAGATATGCGGAATAGAACTCCTTATTGATCTGCTGATTGAGCAGCGCGTGTACCTTTTCGTTCAACATTGCTGTATCCTCCTTTTATTTGATCGGCTCAAAATCGCTCGCGCCGTGCTTGCACAGCGGGCAGACGTAATCCTCGGGCAGCTCGTCTCCCTCGTAGACGTAGCCGCAGATCTTGCAAACGTAGCCCTTCTTCCCTTCCGTCTCGGGCTTGGGCTTGACGTTCTGGTGGTAGTAGGTGTACGTCATCGTCTCGCGGTCGGAAAGCACTCTTGCCTCGGTGACCGAGCAGATGAACATGCCGTGCGTGTCAAGATCGACGTACTGCTCCACCTTCAGCGACATAAACGAGTTGATATATCTGGGCAGTACGACCAGCCCGTTGTCCGAGCGCAGCGGCTCACAGCCCTCGAATTTGTCCACGTTGCGTCCCGAACGGAAGCCGAACGACTCGAACACCTTAAAGGGCGCGTCGACGGTCAGGCAGTTGATGTTCATCACGCCCGTCTGCTTGATGATATGGTGGGAATAGTTCTCTTTGTTGATGGTCACCGCAATGCGGTTGGGGATGCTTGTCACCTGCGTGACCGTATTGACGATCAGACCGTTGTCCTTTTTGCCGTCGTTGGAGGTGACAACGTACAGACCGTAGCCGATGTTGAACAGTGCCGTGGGATCGTTCTTGTTGACCGCATCATCGCGCAGTGCCAGATACTCGCGGCACAGCTCGTCGACCATCGCATCGAGCTGCGCTCTGCTCTCGTCGTTCATTGCCGAGAGAATGCGGACGGTCGTATCGGTGAAGGCCAGATTCTTGCTGCTCTCCAGCATTCCGCGCATCACCTTGGCGGCCAGCGGAGCCCAGCTTCCGTTTTCGATCAGGGCGACCGTGCGGTTGGAGAAATTGCGCTCGGTCAGATGGTCGATAAACTCGCGCATAAAGGGGAAGATATCGGCGTTGTAGGTCGTGGTCGCCAGCACCAGCTTGCTGTAACGGAAGGCATCCGCCACAGCGGCGGCCATATCGCAGCGCGCCAGATCGTAGGTCACGACCTCGGGTGCGCCGCTCGCCTTGAGCCGCTCGGCAAGCTGAAGGACGGCCTTTTTGGTGTTGCCGTAAACCGAGGTGTAGGCGATGACGATGCCCTCCGCCTCGGGCTGATAGGACGACCAAGTATTATAAAGGCCGAGATAGTAGCCGAGATTTTCCGTCAGCACGGGGCCGTGCAACGGGCAGATGGTCTGGATATCCAGTCCCGCCGCCTTTTTGAGCAGTGCCTGCACCTGCGCACCGTACTTTCCGACGATGCCGATATAGTAGCGTCTGGCCTCGTCTGCCCAGGGCTCATCGGCGTCGAGCGCACCGAACTTGCCAAAGCCGTCGGCCGAGAAGAGCACCTTGTCGGTGCTGTCGTAGGTCACGATGACCTCGGGCCAATGCACCATCGGCGCGGTGACGAAGGTCAGCGTGTGCTTACCCAGCGTGAGCGTGTCCCCTTCTCCGACGACGATGCGGTTGTCGGTGAAGTCGGTGCCAAAGAAGTTCTTCATCATCGCAAACGCCTTGGCTGATGCGACCAACGTCGCGTTCGGATACGCCTTGACGAAATTCATAATATTGGCCGAATGGTCGGGCTCCATATGCTGAATGATCAGATAGTCGGGCGCGCGACCGTTCAGTGCGCTTTGGATGTTGTCCAGCCACTCGTGGGTAAAGCCGATATCCACCGTATCCATAATGGCGATCTTGTCGTCGAGAATGGCGTAGGAATTGTAGGACATCCCATTGGGCACGCGGTACTGTCCCTCGAACAGATCCACGCGGTGGTCGTTGACACCGATATATTTAATGTCGCTTGTAACGTTCATAGCATATGCCTCCGTTTTATTTATTCTAAATATAATTGTATCACATTTCGCTTCAAAAATCAACCGTCGCAAAAAATTTAGTCAAGGATGCGACCGTCGGTGGAGATGGTGACCACCTGCCACGGGATGAACTTGCCGCTCTCCTTGAGCGCGCGCTTGGCCGCCTGCTCGATGCCGCCGCAGCAGGGCACCTCCATACGGACGATTTTGACGCTCTTGATATCGTTGTTTCGGATGATCTGCGCCAGCTTGTCCGCCCACTCGCCCTCGTCCAGCTTGGGGCAGCCGATGAGCGTGATATGGTTGCGGATGAAATCCTGATGGAAGCTGCCGTAGGCGTAGGCGGTGCAATCGGCGGCGATGAGCAG
>JAGBTR010000272.1 GCA_017631215.1 Clostridia bacterium
CGCGCATCGGCTGCAGCCAATGGGCTGCTCCAGATCGGAGATCACGATCTCCGCATCCCCAAAGAGGCGATATTTTCCCGCATCAAGCAGGCGGACGTATCGTCCGTTTTTGAACAAAAAGCCCTTCTGTGTTTCGTTAATGATAACCTTTTTCATTGTATGTTTTCCTCCTTTAAGGTAATGATGTCGTTCCGCGACGGTTCTGCAAAAGCAGCGGCTGATGGCTTCAGTGCCTCCTGCGCGGCGCGGAAGGATGTCCTTTGGCACCGCTGGGGAATACACGGTATCCGCCCTCAGGCAGGGCTTGCTTTTGCATTGCTCCGACAAGCGGGCGGGCCCGTCTGTCCTTGCTGAACAGTCACGGTCGTTAGGCTTGAAAAAACCTTCTTTTTTTCGAACGGAAACGTCCGGTTCTAAGAGTCCCGAAGGACAACACCGATCCACCGGCGATACGCCTTTCGGCGCACGGCGGGATTCGAACCCGCGAATAGAGAGCTTTACAGGCTCAAGACGCAATCATTCTTCTGGCATACACGTTGGAATCTCCTTGTGCACCGCGGTGAAGGATGGACGCAAACACTCGCTTGAAGTAATCTTGCAAGCATATTTTACCAACATCTTCGCCGTTTTTCACGGAAAAAAAGCTGCGAAAAGCCTCAAAAACGCGTTTTTTTCGGTTTTTTTCGGTTTTTTCGACAAAAAAGGACAGAGATCTCTTGTCTCTGTCCTTTGCGTATGTGTTTTTGGGAGATGGCGAGCGTCTATCGCAGCGCGCGTTTTCTCTGCGCGATCAGCTTATCGCACACAGCGCGGCGAAGCGAGGCAGACTCCAGCACCTCGACCATCGGGCCGAAGGATAGCACGCGGATCACCAGCTCGGGCTCATCGTCGTGCGCGTATTTGATCTGCAACAGATAGGTATTTTCGTCCAGCCGCTCTGCCTGCTTCTCAAAATGCGCGAAATGGAGCATCACGCGCTCCAGCGCATTTCGCTCGTCGACCACCCGCAGTGTGGCCGTATCGTACTGTGTTTCCCGCTCCTCGCCCACCAGTATTTTCTCGCCCAGATAATGCGTGCAGCGTTGGATCTTGGCCAGATTGACCGTCGCCACCGAGCGCCAGCCGGCGGTCACAACGCGGAATTTATCATCCTTTTCCGAATACTCCAGCCTCACGGGGCGGCATCGGACAAACATCGTATTTCCCTTGCGGTTGACCATTTCAAATTTGATCTGCGAGTGCCGCTTGATCGCGGTCAGGATGACGCGGAATTGCCGAATATACTCCTCATCCTCAAACGGATCGCCGTCGCTGTATTGGTCGTAGACGTAATAATCCTCCGGCGTGAACAGCGGATCGACGCCGTCAAGCCCCGTCAGCGACACGCCGAACAGCTTGATGCGGGGATCGAGCGAGATGGCCTTGAGCCATTGCTTTTGCAGTGTCGTCAGCGGCATCGTCGGACGGTGCGTCAGTGCCGTCGTCATATCCGCATGCACGAGCTGCCATTTTTCGCTTTTCAGCGAGGGCAAAATGGTCAGCGCACTCTCACCGAAGGCTCGCTCGGTAACGATGCTTTGCAGCTCGCGCTCGGAATGCTCACCGTCGAGAATGCGAGCAATGATGGCCGCGACGGTATTATAGTACGCAGAATACAGCTCACTGAATATCATCGCTCCACCTCCTCGTCAATGCCATACATCCGATACATCTGCGCCAGATCGCGCTTGAAGCGACGCTCGATCTCGCGATTCGACCAATGCATCTCAACGATACGGCAGATGAACGTCCTCACCCACGGGATCAGCTCGCTCGAGTCGTAAACGTCCGCCGAAAAGCGGTAGGTATGCTCGTCCAGCCGCTCTACCCTTCCGATGCGCTTCTCTCTTTCCAGACGCCGAACGATATAATCCTCATAGTCCTCGACCTTGACCGTAAAATCCACGTGCTCAAGGTTTGGCTCGCGCCAGCCGTTGCGCGTAATGCCGACGCCCCACATATACTTTTGCATACGGTCAAGCTCCGCGCGAAGCTCTTCAAAGCGGGGCGTGACCTCCTCGAGCGTCACGTCGGAAAGATAATCCACGCGATAGGACTGAAAATGATTGTATTCCGGCAAATACGCGATCAAATGCTGTCTGCCGCTCTGCACGCTGATCAAAACGCGCAGCGGAATGAGGCGGTGTCGCTGCGGCGTCTCCCGTCGGCGGCTGACGTTGGTGGCGGTCACGACGCGCATCTCGCGCATCGCACGAAACAGCGCTGCCAGCACGCCGCTGTCGATCGCCCCCGTCATATAGTGATGCTTAAAGGTAAAGACGTCGCTGCTCTTCTCCTGCTTATCCAGTATGTAGGAGCCGATCACACCGCAGGGCGCGGCCTCCGAAAAATAGTGCAGAACCTCGTCAAGCGCCAAAAGATCGGGGCTTTCGGCTCGGCGATAGTACATTTTCCGCCCGTCCCGCTCTGCCTCAAGGATACCTGCCTCGCAGTATTCCTTCAGCTTTTTTCGCACGGTGGATTCATCGAACATCATCGGTCCCTCAAAGCCTGCCAGATACCTCTCATCGATTTCTTGAACAAGCTCCGCAACCGTTCGACGCACCGACGGCTCGTGGAGGATATCGAAGAGGATAAAATGCAGCGTCACGTCACCGTCGGTAAAGCTCTTGGTCTTCCACGCCTTGAAAAACGGGTTGTGACCGACGGCGCGGCTGTCGATGGAAATGAACACGTTCTTGCCCTCGGCCGTACGGACAAAGCGCATATGATCCCCCAGCCAGCTTTCCATACGCCGCCGCTCGTCGTCGTATGAGCGCGCGCTTTTCTTGTCGTAATCCTCGCGACTCTTAAAGCCATACACGTAAAACTCGCGCATATAAGCGCGGATACGCTCAAAATTCTTGACCAGCTCACTGTAATTGGACATATGCCTCACCGTCCCTTCTTTTCTTTAGTATATCATAAAAGCCGACCGACTGCAAGCCCCTTTTTCGGCATAGCAAACGCCGCGCCCCCGAGGTGGAGACGCGGCGTTTTTATTTTACATCTGCTTGGGCTTTTTGATGCGGTTGAGCTTTTTGTTCATCTTAAGCAGCTCTTCCTTGGTGAAGCTGATGTTCAGCATACCCATCATGCTCGTCAGACGAAGCACGGTGAAGCCGCCCATCATTGCCATCAGACCGCCGTCTGCCTTGAGGTCGACCTCAAAGCCGCCGCCCTTCTTCTCTCCCTTGGCCTTGCCCTTCTTGTTGGCATCCATCTTCTTTTTGATCTTGAGACCAACACCGATGAACCACAGCTTGCCTCTCTTGGACTTCATAATATCCGCGATCTTGTCGTTGAGCGAGTATCTGCCCTCAACCTCGACGACGTCGAACCAGTTCAGCACCGCGCCAACCTCGCGCAACACGTAGTCCATATTCATCTCGTCGACGCGGCGGATCTTGCCCTCGTCACTAAGCTCACCCGCCTTGGCAACGATGGTGCTCTCGCCCTCGTTCTTGACGTCGAAGTAGAAGAAATGATCCTCTGCCGTCTTCTTGCCGATGCTCTCGCCGTTGACGAACAGCTCGACCTCGGGCAGATTGGAATAGACGGTCACGCGGGTCACGTCCTCGACGCGGTCGATATATCTCTTACCGCACAGATGCACGAAGGGATCGTCCGACAGCCAAGCCTTGTAAGCATAGAAGGCGTCCTTCTTGTACTTTCTGTCCATAGTGACCAGACCCTTGTGGTTCTGACCGTTCTCGCCGCCCTCGGCACGTGCATCCGCACCGAAGTCGAACATATTCCAGACGTGCGTCGCCCAGATATACTTGCGGCTGAAGAGCTGCTTGATCAGCTCCTCGTGGTAGTACGCCTGGTACTCCTCGCTGTAATCGCCCTGCTTGGGGTCACTGGTGTGCCAGTTGAGCGCCTCGCAGCCGTACTCGCTGATACCGATCGGAATGGTGGGGTGCGTCTCGTGGAACTTATCAAACCAAGGGCCGTTCATGCTCGTGTCGCCGCCGTACCAGCCGAAATAGTGGTTGTAGGAAACGACGTCGGGAATGAGCAGATAGGGATCGTCCATCTTGCACATCGAAACGGCGGCGATGGTGGTCAGTCTCGTCTTGTCCATCTCGTGGACGAGATCGTTGAGGATGCGGTGGTTCTCGAGCAGATCCTCGTCCGAGCCGCCGATCGAGATCTCGTTGGAAAGACCCCAGACGACGATGGATGCGTGGTTGTAGTTCTGCGTGACCAGCTCCTTCATCTGTGAGATGGTGTTCTCACGACCGCCGGGCATATGCTTGGAGATATAGGGGATCTCCGCCCAGATGACCAGACCCTTCTCATCGCACAGATCGTAGAAATACTGATCGTGCTGATAGTGCGCAAGACGAATGGTCGTCGCACCGACCTCCATGATCAGGTCGATATCCTCGGCGTGATGCTCGGGCAGCAGCGCGTTGCCGATGCCGAGTCTGTCCTGATGGCGCGAAACGCCGCGCAGCGGATACTCCTCGCCGTTCAGAATAAAGCCGTTGTCGGGATCGATGCGGTAGGAGCGGCAGCCGAAGCGGTTGCACACGTTGTCAAGAACGGTCTCGCCCTCGACGATCTCGACCTCACAGCAATAGAGGTAGGGATCGCGGCGACCGTGCCACAGATGCACGTCCTTGATCTCGAAGGTCACCTTCGAATCGGTCGACTCGATCTTCTGCAGCTCGTTCTCGTCCTTGTCATAGATGGCATAGACCAGCTTCTGACCGTCCGAAAGGGGCGTGGTATAGACCTCGACCTCGACGCGGGCATCCTTGCCGTCAACGGTGGGCGTGATCTTGAGCCCCGAGCCGCCGTAGTAGTCCAGATCGAAATGCGTCTTGTTGACCGCGATCAGATTGACGTCGCGGTACAGACCGCCGTAGAAGGTAAAGTCTGCCATCTGGGGATAGACCGTATCGTTTTGCGTGTTGTCCACGAGGATGGCGACCTCGGTCGCATCGGTCAGATGCGCGGTCAGATCGACTCTCCAGGTGGAATAGCCGCCGTCGTGGTGCGCCAGCTTTTCACCGCCGACGTACACGTCAGCCGACGAGTTGGCACCGCGGATCTCGAGATAGTAGCAATCCGCCTCGGGCAGATCTGCCTTGCGAAGCGTCTTCGCGTACAGACAAGTGCCGCGGAAATAGTCGTTGCCGCCGTCCTGACCGTCGGTTGCGTTCCAGGTGTGGGGCAGGCAGACCGTCTCGCCCTCGCGCAACGCGATATCGGTCGTGTCCTTGATAAAGAGCCAGTCCTTGTTCAGATTGATGATGTTTCTCACGTTCGTTTCTCCTTTAATTAAGCGATCGGATGTCGACGGTACTATGATAGCACCGAAATATGAATGGCATATGAAGATTTTTTCAAAAGATGGCGCCCGACGGATTGGGGTCGGACGCCATCGAAGGGTCAGGGATCAAACAAGATTGTCATTGTCCTCTGCCGTGGTGACCACGAAGAGGTCGTCCGCCTCCACGTCGCGGCCAAGCGCGGAATTCATCTCGGACAGCGTCTTCTTGTCCAGATTGTAGACCACGGCAAGACCGATGAACTGCACGACGGCGCTGAACAGATACAGCGCGGCGACCAGCTAGCACATATTCTTCGCCGTTTCGGGCGTCTGGAGGATGGTTCCCAGCTCTGCCTTGTAACCGAGCCAGCCCATCATCAGCAGCACCACCGAGGGGCCGATGCCCTGCGCCAGCTTACGGAAGAAGGAGTGCAGCGAATAGACCGTACCCTCCTCGCGCGTGCCGTACTTCCACTCGTTGTAGTCGATGGCATCGCCCATCATTGCCCACGACACGCAGGTGTAAACACCCATACCGATGCCGAAGACGACCAGACCCAGCAGATAAACGACCAGCGCGATCTTCACGTCTGCGATCATCGGGAAGATGAGCATGATCACGCCGCCGACCAGCGAGACGACGGTACCGAACACAGAGGATTCCTTCTTACCGTACTTTTTGACGATCTTGGTAATGAAGGGCATAAACAGGAACATCGGAAGGAAGCCGATCATCTGCACAAGACCCGACAGCGAAGCCATATTGAAATAGGTGGCAAACATAACGGTGTTGGCAGTAGAGGCGGCGTTCATACCGAGGAACATACCCATTGCGGCCAGCGTGGCGCCAACAGCGGGGCGGTTCTTCATAAACTTACCAAATGCCTTGAAGACGTTGAACTTTTCGGTGTTCTCGTTCGTCTTGACGGAATTCTCATCCACGCGGAGCGTGATGTTCTTGATCATAAACATAAAGGCGACAAAGCCGATCACACCCATCACGAGAGCGGCAAAGAAGGCGCGCTCGCCGAGCAGGATCTCGACCTGGCTACCCGTCAGCGGGTTGAGGAACTTCTTACCGATCTGGTAAGCCTGGCCCGTCTTGGGGTTGGTGTGGAGGTACTGAAGGAAGACCTCCTTGGACTCCTCGGGAATGTAGATCTTATCGAGGAAGTCCGTGTTGCCCGTATAGGTCACCTTCTCCCAGATCAGCATCGGGAGGATGACCATCGGCAGAATGTTACCGATCATCGAGCCGATGGAGCGCCAGGTGGAGAGCTGTGCGCGCTCACCCACATCCTCGGTGATCAGCGAGAGCATCGAGCCGTAAGGAACGTTGGCAATGGTGTAGAAGGCATCCCAGACGATATAGCCCAGAACGAACAGCACCGCCTTCACGACGACGGGTGCCTTGGGGAACGGCAAAAAGACCGCTGCACCGCCGACCAAAAGGCCGCACGCGCCGATAAAGACGTAGGTCTTGAACTTGCCCATTTTGTACTTGCGTCTGTCGTTGTCGATCAGCGAGCCGATCATCGGGTCGTTGACGGCATCCCAGATCTGCACGAGCAG
>JAGBTR010000041.1 GCA_017631215.1 Clostridia bacterium
GCGATGGACGAGGGGCGAGACGTTGAGCCGCTACCGCTCACCCCAGCCGACCGCGCACCGACACAGCCGACCGTTCCCATCCAAGGCACGAAAAAGGCACGCCGCTCGGCGCTGATGCTGTTGATCCTCGGCGCCCTCCTTCTATTCTTCGGCGCTCGGCTGATGTGGCAGGATCGCCCCACCGACCTTACGGGCGCGATCGAACGCGAGGACACGCTCGACGAGCTGCTCGCCGTTGCCACGCTGGAGGGGAGCGATGACTGTCTCGTCCTCTACCGCTCGGCAAAGCAGGAGCTCAACGTCGCGTATCTGATCGGTGATGGCAAGGGAGGCTACACCGTCGAGCAAAGGA
This sequence comes from Clostridia bacterium, assembly GCA_017631215.1. GTDB lineage: Bacteria > Bacillota > Clostridia > Oscillospirales > CAG-272 > SIG644. Next base: position 353 of record JAGBTR010000041.1, read on the forward strand.
AGGAGGACGTCGACCCGCGCATGCGCTACACCTTCGGCGTCGCGGAGCAGGACGTTCGCGCATCCTTTACGCTGGACGCGGAGGACGAAGTCCCCGCCGATGCCGTGTCGGTCATCCCCTTCATCGTCGACGGCGTGTCGATGGTCTTCACCGTGCGTGCTGTCATACACGAGGACGTACACTTCAACTCGTTCACAACGCAGGTAAAACAATAACATTTCTAAAAACAAAAAGGAGAACTCACCATGACCCCTTCCGATATGACCTTCCACCGCCAGTGGTCGATGTCCGTCTACAAGAACCAGAAGCTGATGCTTGGCAAGATGACCTTTTCCAAGGACTTTGTGTCCTGCGTCGCAGGTCCTGCCGGTGAAAAGCCCGAAGCCAACCGCGTGGACGGCGTGATCCGCAACGGCGACATTTACCCCGTTCTCGACCGCGCAGAGGCGACCGAGGAGGCCGTCGCAGACGGCGGCTATACCGTCCGCGGACAGGTCTCGCGCCTGCTCTGCCAGTTCTTCCCCTTCGCCACCTACGCGCTGAACGCGGACCGCAAGAGCGGTTCGGTCGATCTTCTCTTCCACCTGCCTGAGACCGAGGCCGTCATTTCGATGAACGGTGAAGCACTCACGATGGTCTGCGACGGTCACACCGAGAGCGTCGACCTGCCCGCCGAGGCAAACGAGGGCGCCGCAATGGTCGTCACCTGCCGTCCCGGCTTCTTTGACGTATATTTCGAAAAGGACAGCGTCGTTCGTCATCACCACACCTTCGCGGCAGAGTCGTTCTGTCTCTCCCTTGCCTACAAGGCATTCTCGCGCGGCTACGTGGGCGTCGTCATCGACGGCGAGGCAACCGTCCGTCGCGCCGAGGGCTACATTGACAACGGCATTTCTCTTGCCGACCTGCGCTCCATCCGCTACGAAAACGGCGACGTGATGGTCGAGGACGGCAAGGTCTATCTGACCGCCTCCATCCGTATGCACGATGGCACCTTCCAGGGCGTGTTCTCCTGGTTGCCCGGCACGCCCGAGCTGAATCTTGTCGGTGCCATCTTCTACGATGCAGGCGACGGGCTGTGGTGCGGCGACGTGGCGGCATCCATTCTCTATCACCGCGAAAACAAGCGTTGGATGCTGTGGGTCTGCTCCTTCTATCACAAGCACATTCTCGCCCACGCCGAGTTCGACGGCGATCCCCGCTTCGGTGTTAACGTCATCGACATCACGCTCACCAAGCCGCACGAGGGCGACTACGACGTGACCGCCTTTGCCGGCTACGAGGGCGATGAGGATCCCGATTTCTTCTATGACGCCGAGACGGGCAAGTGGCATATGGCGATCTGCCGTGTCGACCGCACGCCCGGCATCCGCGGCAACTATCGCTACATTTTCTTCGAGTCCGACCGTCCCTTCGACGGCTATACCTACGTCGGTCAAGGACTCGACGGTGCCGAGACGGGCGGCTCGTTCGTCCGCACGGGTGGCGAGACGTATTTCATCTGCGGCAACGGCGCCAATTCGGATTACCGCATCTATTCGAAGGACGGTATGCAAAACGCCAAGTTCGACTTCCCCGACGGCGGCTATCGCGGCTGGGGCACGCTCATCCCCATCAAGCGCGGCTCGCGCGAGCGCTATTTCTGGATCACCTTCGATCGCCACAGCGGCAGCCGGTACACATGGAGCTACGGTGACGTGTACGGCTTCGAGGGCATTCTCGAATAAAATCCCTTGTCAAAAAATAAGATAACAAAAAAGCCGCCTTGTTCAAAATCGAACAAGGCGGCCGTTTTTCTATTCAAAGAGCGGTGGGCTGTGTTACTGCTCCACAAGCTCCGTCTGACCGTTCTCGATGGTCAGAACATACGTCTTGCCACCGTAGCGGCGGGTGACCTTGACGTGATCCCAAGCCTTAGGCAGGCAGGGCTTGATCTCGATGCCCGTCGTCGCACCTGCGTGGAAGCCGATCATATACTCAAGCAGCACCCAGAAGTGCCAAGCGACCGTACCCGTACGGTAGTGGAGACTGGAATAACCGAAGTTCTCGCTGGGATAGCCGAAGTAGTAGTTGGAGTAGTAGATGGGGATCTGGCGCGTCCAGGTCGGATCGTGGTCGGGGTTGGTGGGCAGCATCGCCATCATCGTGCTATACGCATCCTCGCCGTCGCCGCGCAGGCAGTCGCCAAGGATCTTGAACATGACCGAATGACAGTAGACCGAGCCGTTCTCGGTGGTACCGGGCTGCTTGGCACTGACACGACCCCAGATGGGATTATACTTGGTAAAGGGAGGATCGATCAGACGATAGCCGAAGGGGCTCTTCATCGTCTCGATGGTATTGACGACCTTCTCAAGTCTCTCGCCCGTTGCCACGCCCGAAATGATCGACCAGGTCTGGGTGTTGAGGAACTTCTGTGCCTCCTCGTCGGTGTGAACGCCGTAGGGGATGCCGTCATCGTTGATACCTGCGGCATACCACTCGCCATCCCACAGATGCTCGTTGATGCTCTCCTTGAGGCGGTCTCTCACGCCCGCCAGATACTCATCGGGGCGGATAGCCAGCAGGCGATCCAGCGCATACGAGAACGCCATACTGTTCCAGCCCGACTCGCCCTTACCCTTGCGTCCGGGACCGTTGACGGGATCGTTCCAGTCGCCGTCCAGCATCAGGCAAAGACCGTGCTCACCCATCTGGGTCGCCATATAGCGAGCCGCCTTGAAAAGGTGAGTCAGAATGGACTCGCAAATGGGGCTGTCCTTATAGCCGACAAGACGGTCATAAACGCTCGCATCGCCCGTCTTCTCCACCACCTCGATGGTGCAAAGGATGAGCCAGATGCAGGCATCGCTGTGGCGCATCAGGCAAAGTCCCCACTCGGGCGCACCGTCGGTGTTGTAGTACTGCTTGATGTGTCCGTTGAAGTCCTGACGCTCCAGAATGCGAATGGTACGCTCCAGCGCAAAGTCGGGATCCAAGATCGCAAAGCCGAGGTAATCCTGCAGCTGATTGCGGATGGGGCAATAAGTACCGCCGCGGTTGAGGCGGGTGAAGTAGGCCAGCTGACGCTTGAGCCAATAGTTGGTCAGATAGTTGAGCTCAGTGTCGGGCGTCTCGACCGTGAGAACCGAGCAACGCTGCTCCCACAGCGCCTTGAGGGCGTCAAGCTCCTCCTCGACGTTGGGGAAATTGTCGGCGATCTCGTACATCTCGTCCATCGTTGCCGTGCGACCGATCTGGAAGCTGACCGATGCGCTCTCACCTGCCGCCAGCGTAAAGGCGTGATGCGTTACACCGAGGGGTGCGACCCAGTCCTGCTCGAAGCTGCCGTTGATGCACTTGCCGTTTACAACAGCCGCGGGCATACCCTCGGCGTAGTCGCAGCCGAAGAAGCGCAGGCGGTTACACTCGTACGAGGTGGGCTTGATGTTACTGATCACGTAATCGAAGCAGATCTGTGCCTTAAACTTCTCATAGTCGTCGTACTTATGGTATCCGGGCAGACCCGTGCGATAGATGAAGCGACCCTGTGCATCGCCTCTTGCCTCGCACTGCATGGTCATTTTGGCAAACGGGAAAGCGGCAAACGTACCGATCTCAGCCTGCGTCTTGCCCAGGTTGGTCACCTTCATCGTCCAGATCTCTCTTTTGCCCTTGACCGGCACGAACATACGAACGCTGACCTCAAAATCCTCGAAGCGCTCGGTCAGCTCGGTCTGATACAGACGATGCTCGCAGCGGTACGACTGACCGTTGCCGCGGCACAGAATATAGGGCTTGCCATTGTAGGTCGCATAAAAATGGTTGTCACCGTTTTTGTGCTTATCGTTGGCAAAGTTGGGAGCCATACGAATGCTCTCGCCCTCCATACGCTGGTTGAGCGCGACGCGATATTCGTCGTTGAACAGATTGTTTTCAAAGGAAGAGGGGGGATACGGCGTTGTGACCACGTATGCGCGGCCTTCGTCTTCAAAATATCCGTATTCTTTTTTCATCATGTACTCCTTTCGAATTTTATAACCTTGCACCTTAATCATATCCCCAATCACATCTTATGTATAGAATGTTTTTTGATTAAAAATAAGATTTTTTTAAGATGCCCTCCAAAAAAACAAAAAGGAGCATCGTGCAAATGCTCCTTCTCGTTCATTCACCACAGCGTCGTGACCCAGTAGATCACGCCCCAGACCGCCCCCGCGAGCGTGCCGTAGAGCAGCACGGGACCCGCGACAGTGAAGATCTTGGCGCCCACACCCAGCACCAGCCCCTCGGCGCGGCTGTCGATGGCGGGCGAGACGACCGAATTGGCAAAGCCCGTGATGGGCACGAGCGTCCCCGCCCCCGCAAATTTGGCGATCTTGGGAAAGATGCCAAGCCCCGTCAGGAGCGCCGCGATAAAGACGAGCGACACCGAGGCAAGGAGCCCCGCATCCTCCTTGGACAGATGGCACAGCGCGGTGTAGATATCGTTCAGCCCTTGTGCCAGCGTGCAGATCGCGCCGCCCACCAAAAAGGCGTGCAGGCAATCCTTCACGATGGGGGAGCGCGGCGCGTGCGCGTCGGCAAAGCGACGATAGGCTTGCTTGTTCATATCCATATTTCACACCTCCGAAGCATTCTGTCCTTATTGTTCCCCGCGAAAACTTTTTCATACGGGCTTGACACACTCGCCGTTTGCGTATATAATAATGACAGAGCCCCGACCGCGCGTCGGAGAAAGTGAGGTGCCAATATGGCAAGTACTACCTGGGACGATATCTGCAAGAGTGTCGGTCAACTGGCCAAGAAAGCAGGTCAAAAAATCGAGGAGCTGTCTGACGTGGCCGCCATCCGTCTCAAAATCTCGGCACAGCAAGCAGATCTTGAGGAAGCGTACACCAAGCTTGGTAAGCTGACCTATGAGCATTCCTACGCTGACAAGAGGATCGAGGTTGACAGCCTTGAGATCAGCCGCGAGATCGCGTCGTGCGTGGAGACCATCACACAGCTGCGCGAGGAGATCGCCGCGCTGAAGGCTAAGATCGCCGCCAAGGCTGAGGCAGAGTTTGAGGGCGAAGCCGAGGAACAGACCGAGGACGACAAGGATTCCGAATAATCGAAGCTCTAAGGAGGAGATCACCCCGACGGTGCTCCTCCTTTTTTATTCCCGCTTATTTTTTTGTCAAACC
>JAGBTR010000273.1 GCA_017631215.1 Clostridia bacterium
CGTGCGCGCGCTTGACCGTCTGCTCATTGAAATAGGGCTTATAGAGCTGGATCTTGGGAGCGCCCAGCGCGAGTGCGCGGTCGACCATAGACATAGGGTCTTGGTCGCCGTCCCAGCCGACGCACACGGGGATGTCGGGGGCGTATGCCATCGCCTTTTTTATCATAGCATCGTTCGAGGTCATAAAATAGGCGTGCTTTTGTGCGTCGTAGCGGCGGATGAGAGACACGATCTGCTCGAGCATATCGTTCTCGAATTTGCCGTCCCAGATCTTGACGTGGATATTCATCACGACACGTCCCGCAAATTTGCGGAGGATGTCCTCAAAGGTGCAAATGTGCAAGCCCTTGAACTTCTCACCGTGCTTGACGCCGAAATCCAGTGCCATCAGCTCGGCGTAGGTCTTGTCGTAGATCTTACCCGCGCCGTTGCTGACGCGCTCAAGCGTATCGTCGTGGCAGGAGACAAGCACACCGTCCGCCGTTGACCAAAGATCGAACTCGATCTCCTCGGCGCCCAGCGCGACCGCCGCGCCAAAGGCAGGCAGCGTGTTTTCGGGCGCGACGGTGTTGAAGCCGCGATGCGCGCAGAGACGAGGGTAGGGCATCACGCCGTCAAACGGCACGACCGACGCGCCGCCGTTGCGGTACAGCCACGGTCTGCGACCCTCCTCGATGTATTCGTAATGGGATTTCAGCTTGCCCATATGCCCCGCCGCCTTGTAAAATTTGACGGTCGGGTCGATCTCGCATATGCCGAGTCCCACCTCGTTTTTCATGTTCCGAAGCATCTCACCGCTCGGCGAGACGACCATACTGCTGCCGCACACCCCCGAGTCCTCGCCCAGCGAGACGGATGCGCGGATGAGGTAGGCGTTGGTGTTGTAGCAAAGAAATTTGTTGATGATGGACAGCGCCTCGTGGCTGTCGGTGCGTTGCAGCGAGCAGCCGATGATGATGTCCACGTTTTCGCGTGCGATGCGAGCAAAATTCTCATAGAAATAGAAATCGTAGCAGGTCAGAAATGCGACGCGCAGACCCTCGACGGTGAGGACGTAGGGCTCGCGGAACTCGTAGCTGTACGCCACGTCCAGCTCGTGACCGCCCTCGGCATCCGTCTTGACCTCGCTGGGCGCGGGATGAGCCTTGAAGTAACGACCGATGATATTGCCCTCACGGTCGATGGCGTGCGTCGTGTTGCGAACGCCGCCCTCGGTCTTGTATCCCGCGTTGACAAACACCAGCGCGTGACAGCGCTTCGCCGTCTCAATGGCCTTGTCGAGCAGCGTCTGTCCGTATGTATCGACGGCATCGTAAAAGCCCTGCTTGCCCTGCACGTCGGCAGGAGCGTCGCTGTATTCGGGCAGCACGATGAGATCCATGCTCTCGTCGCAAAGATCCAGATGCGCGATCAGCTCGCGGAAGCAAGCATCCACGTCGCGCTCATCAAAGGAGTAGTGGGGTTGAATGAGACAGATCTTCATCATTTCGGTCTTCCTTTTTGCATTATCGTTATTTTAGGAGAATGAATATGCCTTCTCCCGAGGGGATCGTAAGGGAAACGGAGGTCGCGGTGTCGCTGACGGTCGCCTCCATCGGGGCGATATCGCCCGTATAACAGTTGGCGGTGCATACGGTGTCATAGCTTCCGCGGAAGGATACGCGTGTGCTCAGCGCTTCCTTTGCCATATTGGCAAGGAAAACGACCGTTTCGTTTGCCTTTGTCACTCTGACGTGCGAGAGCACCATAGGGGAGTAGGCGTCCATCGTGACGAAGCGGCACCTTGGCGGGAGCTTTTCATCCAAAAGCTCGCCAAAGCCCTCGATCGTCTCGGAAAGGTAAACGTTTTCTTGCTCCTCGCACAGCTGTGCGATCGCAACCGCATATGCGGAGCTCTCGCCGCTTTCGCGAGAGAGCACGGGAAGCTCCTTGCAACAGAGCACAGGGATGCCGCACCGAGCCAGCTCGACGATCCTTTTTGCCGCCGCATCCTCAAGCACGCGTGTGCAGGGAAGGACGATCGCCTCGTATGCGCGGTCGCGCCAGATCAGCTTGCCGTCCTCGATCGTACCACCCGTGAGGATGTCGGTGTCGGTATAGTCGAAGTCGATCTGGCGGTGAAGCATTTCCCAGGATACCTTGTAAAAGGCGCGACTCAGTGAGACCATACGTTCGGACAGGTCCGCCGCTCTTGCGGTGGTCGCGGGCTTGTAGGCATCCCACATCGCCGCCTCGGGATATAGGATAGCGACACGGCTGTCGCGCCTTCCGAGGCGTAGCAGCGTGCCCGCACGGGCGGTATATTGGTTGAGCCCGAGCATCTCCTCATCCGATATACCGTTCCAGGTATAGTAGCTGGTGAAGTTGTTGATGCCCATAGCGTGATGCCAGTTGACCGACTGATAGTAATAGTCGATGGGGGCGACCGCACCGCGCATCCTGACACAGTGGTCGGAGAACTCGGTGAACGCCTCGTGCTCGCCGTTGAGGTCGGCAAAGGAGGCGATGAAGCGGGCGATCGGGATCTGTTGCTCGTTCATCAGATATTCGGGAACGGTCTCGAGCTGATCGATGCCGGGCCAATCCATACGCTTCATACAGCGATAAAAGGAGCCGTAGCAAAAAACGTGTGCCTGCAGCCGCTCCTCCTCGAACATATGCCCCGAGGATTTGAGTCCATTCTCGTGACACCAATCTTGGATGACACCGAAATATCCCTTTGCGACGGTGTCAGCGATGTACTCCCAAAAGTCGCAGCGGCGCTTGGTCTGCTCGTTGCCCATACGCAGAGCGACCGCCACACAAGCCAGATGGAGCTCGTAGCCGTAGCGCGCCTTGAACTCCTCGGGATACTTTTCGTGAAAGGGTAGGATGGGGAATACCGCCGTGCGTATGTTCCACGAGATCAGAGACGGCTCGTCCGTGAAGGTGGCAAGGATGCTCTTGCCGAACTCGTCGCCAAGCAGTGCTCGGTAGCGCTCGTGTGTGACCTCTATAAACGCCCTCGTCGCATCGGCATCCGAGAGCGAGATGTAGTTTCTCGGCTCGCTGTAGCTCTCGGTCGCGTGCGTGCCGTCAAAGAGACGGCGCTTGCACATCATAAAGAGATGATATGAGCCCTCTGGCACGTCAACGTACAGTACGTTGTTTTCATTGAGATATTCCGTCACGTCGATGGGGTCGCCGCCCTCGGTGGGGATGAGCAACGCCTTCCATAGCTGCTCGCTCGGAACGTCGGCGCGATAGACGCAGGGGCCTTTGATGACACGCCAATAGTCGTAGCAATAAAGCCCCTTGGCGATATACTGCGGATACCGTTCGGTAACGTATCCGCCAGCCGTGCCCGAGGGGTAGCCCTTTTCGTCATAGATCCAGGTGTGCATACCGCGTCCGGCAAATTCCCGAAAGCCCTCCGCCGTCCTCTGCCACGCCTCCTCATCGTTGGGGAAGCCGCGCCTTTTGGGGTCGGTCGGCGAGGCGGTGGTGTAATCCACGTTGCCCACGATGCCCGCAAAGCCACATTTCTCATAATGGTCGCATCGCGGATCGGTGGCTATGCGCCCGTGGATGATGGGATAGATGGCGTAGCGCCTGTCGGGTGTCTTGAATGCTTCCGCTAAATATGTAAAGTCCGCCTTGCTTGTGTGCTTCATCGAATCTTGCTCCTTTACCAGATGAATGGAATCAAACGCGACCTCACCTTTTCTTTATATTCGGCATAGCCGCAAAGCCCCTCGGTCAGCACGCGTTCCTCGTTCAGAATACGAATGACAATGATGACGGGATAAAGGGCGAAGGGAACAAGCCCCCAAAACGAGCCGAGAATGAGCGGCAACGGCAAAAACATCAAAAGCGTAGAAAGATACATCGGGTGTCGCACGACGCCGTATAGCCCCGTTGAGACGACTTGCTGCCCGTCCTGCACCTCGACCGTGCGCGAAAGATACGCATTCTCGCGCATCACCTCGGCGTACATCGCATAGCCGCCAAGGAACAGCACCGAGGCGACGATGACGCACCATACGGGGACGGTCGACCATCCAAAGCGGTGATCGAGCGCGCTGACGACAAAGCCCGCGGGGAACATCAGCCCCGACAGCGCCACCACGCCCCGCTGGGTCGCCTGCTTCTCCTTGCCGTTCAACCGACGGCGTAGCAGATCGGGCGCTTTGAACAGCATCACGATGCCCATAAGCAGCATAGGGATGAACAACAGCCCCAAGAATAGCCACGCGCCCGTGTAGTCAAGCGTCCACGCAGGCAGGAACAGCAGTGCGGCGACGAGGACAATGCCGAGAATGAATTTTGTCAATGCAGATAGGATCAGTCGCATGGTAGAGGCTCCCTCCTTACTAAGAAATACGTTTGCGCAGGTTACGGTATGTCGCGCGGGTCTTGCTTGCGCTTTTTCTTGATACGGCGGACAAGCAGGCAAATAACGCCAAAAATCAGCGCGGTGACCGCCAGACCGATCAGAACGATCCATTCAAAATCCATAGCGAGCAGATCCCCATTCACACCGAATAGGCAAACGACTAGTGCACCGATGCCAAAGAACAGAAGTGTGAGAAGGAGCTCACACATAGCCTCCGACAAGGTCTCTCCTATGCGGTTTTTGCTTTTTTTCATAGGTAACTACCGTTATTTGTGAATGACGAGCATCGAGGTCAGATTGTCAAACCAATCGTAGATGAGCACGCCCTCCAGCTTCTACGTTTCGTTGTCGATCACCAGACCAATCATCGTTTCGCTCCCATTTCTGTAGCGGACGACCTCTCGGTCCGCGAATGCGCCGACATAGCAAGCCGAGAGCTCGAAGTCGGAGACGATTGAAAGATCAAACTTGGTCGCAATGTCGGCAAGGGCATAGTCGGTGTAGCTTGCACTGGGCAAATGATATTCGTTGACCATCGCGCCCTCCTTACCGAGGGCTGTGTCGAGATAGCCCTGCAGCTGCTCTGCCGTGACGCAAAGCGTGTCGCAACCGTCGCAACGGAAATTTCTGTCACCGTCGGTGTGCTCCGTCTGCGCGACCGTCAGCTCCTGCTCGGTCAGCGCGACCTTGGCGTCCTCGTCCGCAAAGAGCAGACCGCACTCGCCGCACGACCAATATTCCACACAGCCCTCCTCGGTACAGCTTGCCGTGACCGCCTCGTGGTGAGCAAGCGCGTGCCTGTGCTTGGGCGTGCAAGAGATGAGGGTGGACAGACATACGAGGCAAAGGCCAACCGTCAATAGCTTTTTCATAAGTAGTAGTTCCTTTCTTGGTTGATAAACGTATGGTTTAAAGGTTATTGTTTCGTTAAGGTGACGACACACCTTGCGTGGGTCGTAAGGTCAAAGGGTATAGTTTAGTCGTAGATCCCTTCAAAAAGCAGGGAAATGCTGTCGTAGTCAACGCCGCATTCGCGCGTCCAACGATTGACTGGGTAAGCCGCATATCCTCTGTCACTCAGCGGTGGGAGCATATCCTTTTCGCAGATGTGTCCAACGGTAACGCCGAAGGAATCGTTGGGATGTAAAATATTGAGATACCCCAACATATCGATCAACGACTCGATCTGCTCCATCGTCATAGTCAAAAGCCCCGATCGCTTCAACTCTTGACGCAGCTTTGCCGACGTCGTGCGGGGAGGCGCGTTTTCTATGACCTCGAGGATCTTTTTGAAATGCCCGTAATCCGCAAGGGAATGCGGGGGGCGAGGGAGCGTTTTGTATTCTTCTAAAAATATGATCGCCGTGTTAAGATTGATGCGGAATGGGATCAGCGCCTTGAAATAGAAATCGCTCATATCGATGTTGACGTGCCAAAAGCGCATCTTGGGCGCTCTGTCGGTGTCGTGCTGATATCCGCACATCTCGCAATGGCTCTCGCTATATTTGTCCTCAAATTCACCGTCTTTGCCGACGATCGAGCCTATGTACTTTTTCTCAAATTCGTGGACGGGCAGATTTTTGATATAGTAATAGCAAGCAAGCGCCGTTCTGTATTCAGGCGCATTGTGAGCGACACCATAGAGAAAATCCTTTGCCAGCTCCTTGACCGAAAGCGTGGCAATGAGATCCTTCGCATAGCGGATCGCCTCATCGTGCGGATAAACGCGCTCGCATAGCTTCATCGTGCCCTCGCTGACCGCGGGGAGATAGTCCGCGATCGGCGCAGTCCAAAAATCGTGGAAATCTTTACGCGCAAATCGCTTCAGCAGCTTGAGCGAGGTGCCCTTGTCGCAAGGGGCGATGGGGGAGGCTTGATATGCTTGGATCTCCTCGCTGTATGCCGCATTGATCCCATCGGATCGAGGCGCCTTGGTTTGCCAGGCCGCCAAAGGCAGAGAAAACTTATCATTGGTGATAGCATTGGCAACGGTTTGCGCGATCGCTTCCACGATATTGTTTTCCTCTTTCAAAGCACTGCTCCTTTCCTCTTCGCTCTTTGATGCGTTAAAAACGACTCGTCTTTGTCAGACTCACGACACACTCAACGTGCCCCGTCCGCGGGAACATATCCACGGGCGTGACCGTGCCGATCTCATATCCATTCTCCCTGAACCTCACGCAATCTCTTGCCAGCGTGTCGGCGTCGCACGAGATATAGACGGCGCGGCGGATGCCACGGGCGGCGAGCGCGTCGATGAGCTCGTTCGTCGAGCCCTTGCGAGGCGGGTCGAGAATGACCAGATCGGGCGTGGCGTCGCCCAGGCAGGCGAGCAGCGTTTCGGGGTCACCCGCATCGGCGCACACGAAGAGCGCGTTGTCAAGCCCGTTGGCGGCGGCGTTTTGCTTGGCGCACTCGACGGCGGCGGGTACGATCTCAATACCGATGAGCGACCTTGCCTTGCTTGCCATACTCATACCGATGGTGCCGATGCCGCAGTAAAGATCGAGAATGGTTTCGTCGCCCTGCAGGTCTGCTTTTTCGGCTCCGATGCCGTACAGCAGCTCGGCACCGTCGTGATTGACCTGATAAAAGGCGTCGGGCGCGATGCGAAAGCGCAGACCGCACAGCACGTCCTCGATGTAGGGCGTGCCGTGGAGCGTCGTGTAGCGATCGCCCAGCACGACGTTGGTGTTTTTGGTGTTGTGCGACAGCATAATGGACGCGATCGACGGATAGTTGAGCACCAACCGCTCGCATAGCGTACCCGCGTGGGGGAATTGGTTGCCGTTGATGACGAGACAAATCATAATTTGCCCTGTCACCGCGCCGATGCGAAGATAGATGTGGCGGAGAAGCCCCTTGCCGCTCTGCTCGTCGTAGACCGAGATGCCCTTTTCATCGCAAAAGGCACAGACGTCCTTGACGATGTCCGAAAAGACGGGCGGCTGAAGCAGGCAGCCGTCGGCGGGCAGAATGTTGTGCGATTTGGTCGCATAAAAGCCCGCGACTGTCTTGCCCTTGATCGTTCCGACGGGGTACTGTGCCTTGTTGCGGTAGCCGTAGCACGCGCCCGTGGTGCGAACGGGCTCGACCTCGACGTCGGCAAGTCCCACCTTGCAAAAGGCGTTCTTGACGTAATTTTGCTTGAGAGAGAGCTCGTGCTCATAGGTGATGCGGCGATAGATACAGCCGCCGCAGCTCTCGCTTGCACCGCAATCGGGCGCACCGTCACCGAGACGGTAGGGCGAGGGGGAGAGCACCGCATCGAGGCGCGCCACGACAAAGCTCGAAGCCACCTTGATGACGGTCGCCTTGACGCGTTCGCCTGTCAGAGCCCCGCGCACGAAGACCACGCGACCGTCGGGCAGATGCCCGACGCCCGCGCCAAGGTTGTTGATTTCCTCAATGCTCAACTCAATGCTTTGGTTTTTGCAGATGACCGCCGTGCTTCGATCAGACATAAAACTCCTCGCCCGTCTCAAGGCACAAACATCCCAGCGAGCCGCCAAAGTAACAGCCGCAATCAATGGCAATGACACCCTCACCGCGCTCGATCTTGCCGCTCGCGGTCGGGACGTGACCGACGATCAGCGTTTTGTCATCAAAATAGTGACCGTCAAGCTCGGCCGCCTCCGAGATAAAGTCCTCGGGCAGATAATCGTCAAGATCGGCATCGGGATCGAAATCGGCAATGCCTGCGTGGACAAGCAGATAGGTCTTGCCCTTGACGCTTACCTCCTCGTAGAGTGCCAGATCGGACAGATAGTCGAGCACGCCCTCGCGCATCTCATCGTCAAGCGCGCGGAAGCCGTCGAGCGTGACCTTGCCGCCGTGCGATGCCCATTCGGTCATCTCGGCGATATAGTCGGGGTCGGGATCGCCGCCGCCCTTGAGCATATTGTCAAAGCCCTGCAGCATACGGATGGCGGTGTAGTCGTGCTCACCCACGACCGGGTAGACGTTGTAGCGCATACTCAGATCGGCGATCAGCTCCATCGGCTCGTCGCCGTAGTCGACGATGTCGCCGAGCACGTAGAGAATGTCGCTGTCCTTGAAATCGATCTTGGCCAGCATTGCCTTGTATTTGTGGTAGCAACCGTGCAGGTTGGAAAGAACGTAGGTCATAATGATATCTCCTTTTTGGTTGTGTGTTCGTTGCGTTGGTTATCGGATAATGGTTTGGATGGGGTAGTGGTCGATCACGTCGACGTGTGCCATGGGGAGCATATCCTGCAGCATCCGGCCGAGCACCGCACAAACGGGCTGCTCGGTGTGGTAGTGACCTGCCACGACAAGGGTCATTCCCATCTCGGGCGCATCGAGCA
>JAGBTR010000274.1 GCA_017631215.1 Clostridia bacterium
AGGACCGACAGCCGGAAAGCTTTTGCGTCCTTCAGATAAAAAGCACCCCCACACCAGAGTTTTCGTTCAGTGTGTTGGCTCCCGTTGCGCTTCATGCGCAGAAAAAGGCAAGGAATATTGCTCAAAGATCTGCTGCATGTATACCGCAAAGCATGCCATGCTTGTACGCGAAAAGTACCCCGACGTCAACGTACATATCTTCTACATCGACGCCCGTACCCCCGGCAAGAACTTTGACGAGTTCTACCGCCGCGCGGTCGAGCAGTACGACGTCGACTACATCAAGGGTATGGTCGGCAAGGTATCGGTAGAGGGCGATCATCTGCACGTTCAGGGCAGCGATCTCCTGAACAACCAGCAGGTACATATCAAGGCCGATATGGTCGTTCTTGCGACCGCCATCGAGCCCGATCCCACCGCTCGCGCACTCGGCACGATGCTGACGGCGAGCATGGACACCAACGACTTCTTCACCGAGGCACACCCCAAGCTCCGTCCCGTGGAAAGCCCCACGGCGGGCATCTTCCTCTCGGGTGTCGCACAGGGTCCGAAGGATATTCCCGAAACGGTCGCACAGGCAGGCGCCGCTGCCGCCAAGGTCATCGGTCTTCTCGCGAAGAACGAGCTGACCTGCAACCCCTGCGTGGCCAACGCCAACGAGCTGCTCTGCAACGGCTGCTCGCAATGTGAGCGCGTCTGCCCTTATGGCGCGATCACCTATGAAGAAAAAGAGGTCAGAGGTCCCGAGTTCCGCGGCATCAAGCGCGTCGCGGTCGTCAATGAGGCCGTCTGCCAGGGCTGCGGTGCTTGTACCGTTACCTGCCCCTCCACGGCCATGGACCTCAAGGGCTTTACCAACAGTCAGATCTTAGCGGAGGTAGATGCTATATGTCGATGAACAAGGAATGGAAACCGAATATCGTTGCCTTCTGCTGCAACTGGTGTAGCTATGCGGGCGCTGACCTTGCAGGCTCGGGTCGTATGAACTACCCTGCCAACGTCAAGATCATCCGCATTCCCTGCTCCTGCCGTCTGAACCCCATGTTCGTGCTTCGCGCCTTCCAGCGCGGCGCTGACGGCGTTATCCTCTGCGGCTGCCACCCCGGTGACTGCCACTACTCCACGGGCAACTACTTTGCCCGCCGCCGCATGACCATGCTCTTCTCTCTGCTCGACTACATGGGCATTGAGCGCGGACGCACCCGCGTCGAATGGGTGTCTGCCGCCGAGGGCGCAAAGTTTGCGGCTACCATGAACGATTTTGTCAAAACCGTCACCGAGCTCGGTGAGAACAAGAAATTGGGGGATCTGCGATGCAAGAAATGATTTTAGAACGCGTACGCGCCCTGATGAATGAAGGCGTGGCCGATAGAGTGCTTGCGTGGGAGGCCGGTGAGCTTTTCTGCGACCGCACCCCGAAGGTCTTTGACGCTGATCACCTGGACGAATTGAAATACGACGGCCTTTGCGGCGCAAATCTTAGCAAATACCTGATTGCCGAGAGCAAAAAGGACGGCAAGATCATCGCGCTGATTAAACCCTGCGATTCCTATTCGCTCAACCAGCTTTGCACCGAGCATCGCGTGGATCGCGACAAGGTGTATGCGCTGGGTGTTGGCTGCTGCGGCAAGATGGATCCCGAAAAGATTCGCGCTCACGGCATCAAGGGCATTGTGTCCTTTGCCAAGGACGGAGATTGCGTGGTCTTCACCACCAAGAGCGGTGAGAAGAGAGTGCCTCTTTGCGAGCTGCTCCTCGACAAGTGCCTGTACTGCAAGGGCAAGGAGCACAAGAACGTCGACGAGGTGGTCGGTCAGAGTCTTGACACCACCATCGACGGAAAATACGATCTTGTCGCTCGCCTGGAAGCGATGAGTGCCGACGAGAGATTTGAATTTTGGCGCTCCGAGCTGTCCAAGTGCATTCGTTGCAACGCTTGCCGCAACGTCTGCCCCGCTTGCAGCTGCATCAAGTGCGTATTTGACAACCCCAAGACCGGCGTGCAGAACAAGGCTGCCGCTGACGACTTTGAGGAAAATATGTTCCACATCATCCGTGCCTACCACGTAGCCGGCCGTTGCACCGACTGCGGTGAGTGCAGCCGCGTTTGCCCCGAGGGCATCCCGTTGCATCTGCTCAACCGCAAGATCATCAAGGATATGAACGAGCTGTACGGCGACTATCAGGCAGGTGAGGAGATCGGACAGCGCCACCCGCTGACCGACTTTACCAAGGAAGACGTCGAGCCCTCGATCGTTCACGAGAGAGGAGGCGCACAATAATATGAAGAAGATTTCTTTGAACAATTTGTCCGCCTTTTTGGCAAAAATCTCGGCCGACAAGACCGTGATCGCTCCCGTCGAGCGCGCAGGTCAGGTCGATTTCGGCGTATGGAATGAAGAAGTTTCCCTGCGCCTCGACGTTCTCAAAACGGTCAAGAGCCCCAAGGGCGCGTTCTTCCCCCAGGTCGAGGACATGGCCCGCTTCCATATGGAAGGCAAGAAAATCGACATTCAGCCCGCCGATGTCATGAACGAGGATTTCGTTCTCTTTGGCGTGCGTGCGTGTGATGCGCGCAGCTTCGAGCTGCTCGATCGCGTGTTCCTGTCCGACCCCGTCGATCCCTTTTACGCGGCTCGCCGTGAGCACGGCACCGTAGTAACCCTTGCCTGCAACGAGCCCGAGGAATCCTGCTTCTGCTCGGTCTTCGGCATTGATGCGGCAGACCCTGCGGGAGATGTCAGCGCATGGATCGTGAATGATACGATGTATCTTCGCGCCAACACCGAAAAGGGTGAAGCTCTTGTGGCAGGTCTTGAAGAGGCTGACGCCTCTGTTGTAGAGAAGGCACAGGAACAGATCCGCGCAACGGTTGCCGAGCTTCCCCTGCGTGATATCAACCTCGACGGCTTTGACGGCGACCACCTGATGGAAAAGTTCAACGATCCCCGTTGGGCAGATCTGTCGGCATCCTGCCTTGGCTGTGGCACCTGCACCTTCGTGTGCCCCACCTGCCAATGCTACGACGTGCGCGATTTTGATACCGGTAGTGGCATCCAGAGATACCGCTGCTGGGATAGCTGCATGTACTCCGACTTTACGCTCATGGCGCACGGCACC
>JAGBTR010000275.1 GCA_017631215.1 Clostridia bacterium
AACTATTTCCGTATGTTCAACGCCGGCGAGCTGAAGGTCGGCGCAGAGGGCTTGACCGTTGCCATCGACAACTTCGGCTTCGCCGCTGCCGATCCTGACGCAGAGGGCGGCTCGGGTGAGGATGTCTCCGCGCTGGATGCCGAGGAGATGACGCGCACCGATACGAGCGTGCCGCTGTTCGGCTGTAACTCGGCTTTTGGCAACTTCATCATCGATAAGGAAAACAAGGTCGCAGGCTCGGCATCGCTGAGCTACATTATGTCCGCCCCCACGACGGCGCGTAAGGTGCTGTCCGAGGCGGTCGATGCGACGGGTATGGATACGCTGGAGATGGAGCTTTACTTCTCCGACCTCGATATTATGAATATCGACTTCGGTGAGGCAACCTTTGAGATGAGCTCGTCGGGTGTTCCCGACGGTGCAGAGAAGTACATCTTCTTCTCCGATCTGTTCAAGGCGATCAAAAATCCCAAGGTCGGCTGGAACCACGTGGCTGTTCCGATCGACCAGATGAAGAATGCCGACGTCGCCAAGAAGGGCGAGTTCGATATCTCGGCCATCAACCACATTGGTATCTACTGGACCAAGTGCGTGACCGATAAGATCGGTATGACGTTCAAGGTCGATAACATCCGCCTGACGAGCGGTGCCGCCGAGCTGGAGAAGGCAGAGGCAGCTGACATCGAGGCGGCTGTCGCGGCGATCCAGGCGGTCAAGGGTCTCAAGAAGGCAGACGTCAACGCCGACAACTACGCCGAGCTTAAGGCCAAGGTCGAGGCTGCCCGCGAGGCGTACGATGCGCTCAGCGCGAGCGGTCGCACGGCGGCGGATGCACAGGGCTGTGCGGTCAATCTGTCCTCGGCAGAGCGCGCGATCCTTTCCTATGAGCGCGAGCTGGAGCGCGAGGATGAGCCCACGAAGCCCGAGACGCCTGCAGAGCCTGAGACGCCCGCAGTGCCCGATCGACCCGACGAGCCCGAGACGCCCAACGAGCCGAGCGAGCCCGATGAGCCTGCTGAGCCCGACACGTCCAAGGGCACGACGGACAGCACGATGACGCTGATCATCGTGATCGTTGCCGTGACGCTCGTTATCGTCATCGGTGTCGCGGTCGCTTGCATCGTGATCCTTAAAAAGAGAAAGTCCTAAAAAATACACAATACAAGTGGAGGAAAACACTATGAAAAAGATTCTTTCCGTATTCCTTTGCGCGCTGATGCTGCTCTCTTGCATGAGCATCGTTATCGCGGCAGACGAGGCTCCGTCGCGTGTGGTTATCACCGGCTGTGACACGCTTGAGGGCTGGAGCAACGACGACAATCCCTTTACCGAATCCAACCTTCCCGAGCCTGCCATCAACACCGAGATCGATCCCGACGGCTACGGCGTCGTTTCCTTTACCTATCATGGTGCGATCCACAGCAACGGTGGCTGGGGTCGTGAGGACGTGACGACCTCGCAGGGCGTCAAGATCGCTTACAGATCTGCTCTGGATACCACCAACGAGAATGAGGCGTATGATCTGACGGGTATGAACTATATGATCATCGACATCTACCTCTCGAATGCCGCCGCTGTTGCGGGCACCGAGTTCTACCTGGAGCTGACCTCGGGCGGCAGTCCCGACAGACAGGAGCGCAACTGGAGAAAAACGCTGTCCGCGTTCAAGGGCGAGGATCTGGTCGATGGCTGGAACCACTTTGAGATCGCGCTTGATTCCAACACGGGCACTCTGGACGGCGACTGCAACTTTGCCGCTTGGAACTGCATGCGTATCTACAACGCTACCGCCTTTGACGCGGGTGAGGTTCTGACCATCGGTCTCAAGAACTTCTACTTCAGCGCAACCAGCCCCAAGGCTGAGGCTGCCAAGGCCGCCGCTGCTGCTGTGACCGAGCTGTTCGCCCCCATCGCTGATATCAAGCAGGGCGACATCACCGCTGACAACTATGAGACGCTCAAGGCCGCATTCGAGGCTGCAATTGCGGCTTACAGTGCCGCTGAGTCCGCCGTTCAGGCTGTTGTCGAGGAGACCTACGACGTAGGCAGAATCGAGAGAAACGTCACGCGTGCCATCGAGAAGTACGAGGAGGATCTCAACAAGCCCGCAGAGCCCGAGACTCCCGCAGAGCCTGAGACTCCTGCGACGCCCGACGAGCCCACGACGCCCGACGAGCCCACGACGCCCGACGAGCCTACCACGCCCGATGAGCCTACCACGCCCGATGAGCCCACCACGCCCGATGAGCCCGAAGAGCCCGCCAAGGGCGGCATCAGCCCCGTCGTGATCGTTGTGATCGCGGTTGTGGTCGTGGCCGCTGTCGTTGTGGTCATCATCATCGCCAAGAAGAAAAAGCAGTAAAATGCTCTGATTGCCGAGGATCATCATTTTGATGATAACGGCAGAAAAAGGGGACGCACCTGACGGTGCGTCCTCTTCTTGCTTTTTAGTGCGAAAATGACAAAAAACGATAAAAAAGGCTTCTTTTTGCCGTCAAAATGCGCGAAAACGTATTGACGAATGTGGGAAATCGTGCTATACTTTACATAAACAAGGCGTGCTGTGCGCCGAGATATAGGAGGGAATACAATGAAAAAAGTATTGGCAATCGTATTGACGCTGGCTCTGATGCTTTCGGGCATGGCTATGGGCGTCGCCGCAGAGGATACGCTTCTTTCCGCCCCCGCAGACGGTGCGGCAGAGGAGATCGCGATCACCTCGTGTGAGGATATCAGCGGTTGGGTCGACTACACGGGCGAGGACCTTCCCGCCTTTGAGCTGACCACCGAGCTGGATGCCGAGGGTGCGTCTGCAATTATGTGGAAGTACACGGGCGTCGTACACTCCAACGGCGGTTGGAACCGTCCCCAGGGCGCAACGGGTGTGAAGATCAACTGGAAGGATCTTGAGAACGGATACGATGTCTCCGGTATGAACTATCTGGTGCTGGATCTGTACGTATCGCATCCCGATATGATCGCAGGTGTGAAGTTTGAGGTCGAGCTGACCTCGAGCGGTCGCCCCGACAGCCAGGAGAACTGCGCAAGAAAGACGCTGCCCGCACTCGCCGGCACGACGCTCTTTGAGGGCTGGAACCATCTGGAGATCCCGCTGACCGCCTTTGACGTTGTCGCTCAGGGCACGGATCAGCTGCCCCTGGATCCCACGGCTTGGAACTTTTTCCGTATGTACAACCTGGATTCCTTTGATACCGCAGGAGAAACGCTGACCCTCGCTATCAAGTACATCGGCTTCAGCACGACCAGCCCTCAGGCAGAGGCCGCTCAGGCTGCCGCACAGGCGGTGCTGGATCTGTACGCACCTCTGGCTGATATCGGCACGGGTGACATCACCGCCGATAACTACGAGACGGTCAAGGCCCAGCTGGTTGCCGCTGTTGATGGCTACAATGCCGCAACGGATTCGATCAGATTCGCTGTAGAGGAGCAGATCGACGTGACCAAGATCGAGCGCTCGGTCACTCGTGCGCTTGAGAAGTACGAGGAGTCGCTCATTCCCGATGAGCCCGAGACCCCGGATGTGCCCGATGAGCCTGCTATCGAGCCCGATGCTCCCGCAGAGCCCGAGACTCCTGCAGAGCCCGATGCTCCCGCAGAGCCCGAGACTCCCGCAGATCCCGAGACTCCCGCAGATCCCGAGACTCCCGACGAGCCCACGACGCCCGACGCGCCCGCCAAGGGTGGTGTCAACCCCATCGTGATCGTTGTGATCGCCGTTGTGGTCATCGCGGCTGTGGTTGT
>JAGBTR010000276.1 GCA_017631215.1 Clostridia bacterium
CCGACAGATGCCTATGTCTGTCGGGGCTACTATTTTGGGGAGATCAAGCGCGATCATGCAGATAGGCTTGTACGATCTCCCTCACGTCGTCCTCATCCGCCGCGTATTCCTCGTTGAGCTCACCGCAGAGCCACGCGTAATAATCCGTGACCGCCTCTGTCAAGGAGGTCAGGATCGCCTCGAGTGTGCTGTGCTCCGTTCGCACGGGAAGACGGATCTGCGGGATGTCATCCTTGCAGTCGAACACGGGATAGGCCGTCACGTCGCTCCAATAGAACAGGTATCCGACCCGCTTGCCCGCGCGGCTGACCAGATAATGCTTATATTCAAAATCGACCCACAGCGTGACGGGAAAGCGATAGCGGCTCTCCAGCCAGCCGACAAAGGCGCGGAGCTCCTGCTCCATGCCCGCGTCGATCCCCTTCTCAAAGCCGATATCGAACCCCGAGCAGATATTCTCGGCGACCTTCAGCTCTAAGCTCTGCGCTCTGCTCCAAGCGTTGTTTTTCGTCATAGCTATCATCTCCTTTTATGCTTTACGGTTCCTTCTTGCGGAATGCGGACGGCGACATATTGTAGGTCGCGATAAAATGGCGGTAAAAGTCGGAGGCGCTCTCATAGCCGACCTTATCCGAGATGGCGGCGACCGTCAGGTCGGTGTGGCGCAAAAGCTCGCCGCCGATCTTGCACCGCAGACGGTTGAGATAGCCCAAGGGAGACATCTGATACCGTCGTTGGAAGCGACGGCGAAGCTGACTCTCGCTCAGATGGCACAGCTCGGACAGCGTCGCCGACGAAATGCGCTCGGCATAGTGGAGCGACATATACGCCGCCACCATCGTGATAGGATCCTCCTCTCGACGCACCGTCTCGGCTGACGTCGTTCCGTGCTCAAAGCGAAAGCGCTCAAACCAAGCGGGTGCCTGCAAGAAAAACTCGGACAGCCGCAGGGCGGCCAGCTCGTCGCGATAGGGACCGTTTTCGAAGCAGGATTCCAGCAAGCGATGCAACAGCTCGACCGCCTTCGGATACTCCTCGGAGCGAAGCACGGGCGGAATGCCGCGCACCGTACCACCGCGCGCCACCGTCAGGTCGGGGCGAGTCTCATCCGTCACCGCACTGAGCAGGGCGCGGAGCAGAGCGGTGTGGTCGAAATAGGCAAAGCGGCAATAGCAAAGCTCGCCGGCATCGATCGAGCGCGAATAGTGGTGGACGTAAGGAAAGATCAGCACGATATCCCCGGGGCCGACCGACTCGGCGCGTCCGTCGCACAGAAACAGTCCGTTGCCACCGTAGCAGACGCCGATCTCGAGGCAATCGTGGTAATGCAGATAGGGGATCTCGCCCTCGGGAAGCGAGAGCTTGTGCGCGTCAAAGCGCAAACGGCGGCTGTCATCCAGCGCGGATGGCGAGAGCACCACCTGATAATTCTGTTCATTTGCGTGTTTTTGCATTGTTTTTGCTCACTTTTACAATCAAATATGGCGGAAAGTATGATATAATTATAATGTAAAAGGTCGGCTCTGTCAAGCGCCCGACAAAAAAAGAAAGGATGGGTACGTTATGTATTACGTCAATCTCACCTCTGCCCGCATCGCGATCGATTGGGAAGCGGCCGCCGTCACCTCGGTCACGCTCGATCAGCGCGAGCTGGTCGCCGCCCAGGCACCGCTGTTCACGCTCGGTCTGCGCGACACAGACAGCAAGCTCCACCGCGTCCAAGCGACCGCCGCCGCCAGCTGCTCCGTCAACGGCGCATCGGCCACCTACACGGGCTTTGACGGTCTTGATCTGACCGTCACCATCACCGCCACCGACAAGGACGGCTCGCTCGTTTGGGGTATCTCGGTCGACAACCGCACCGATATGCTCGTTGAGTGGGTCGACTTCCCCACCGTCGATCTCGCGCCCCTCAAAAAGAACGGCGGCGAGGGTGAGCTGCTCTTCCCCTACAACGAGGGCGCGCTCGTCGACGATCTGAACAAGCGTCCCTCCTGGATCAGCCCGCACGAGCCCGAATATCCCTCGCTCGGCTCTTACTGTGTCTTCCCCAATATGATGTTCGCGCAGTTTATGGCTTACCTTGCAGACGGTCGCGGTCTTTACGTCGGCGCACACGACGGCGCGCGCGGTGTCAAGGGCATCGACTACATCAACGCGGACGGCAACACCCGCCTGCAGCTTCGTCTGTACTGCGGTGTCAACTACGGCGATAGCTGGGTCTGTCCCTTCCCCGTCGTCTGGCAGGCGTTCGAGGGCTCTTGGGAGGATGCCGCCGAGATCTACCGCGCGTGGTTTGAGACCGATCTGCCGCGCGGCGTCAAAAAGCTCGCGGACAACCGTGATCTGCCCGACTGGTACGAGGACGCGCCGCTGGTCGTCACCTATCCCGTCCGCGGCATTCACGATATGGACAAGATGGAGCCCAACGCGCTCTTCCCCTACGTGAACGCGCTCCCGCGCATCGAGGAGATCGCCGACTGCGTCAAGTCGCGCCTGCTGGTGCTGCTGATGCACTGGGAGGGCACGGCGCCCTGGGCGCCCCCCTACGTCTGGCCTCCTTACGGCGGCGTCGAGGGCTTCAACGCTATGCGCGATGCCCTGCACGACAAGGGTCATCTGTTCGGCGTTTACTGCTCGGGCTTCGGTTACACGATACAGAGCAATCTGAACGAATACAATATGGAAAAGGAATACGCCGAGAGAGGGCTTGAGGCGGGTATGTGTGCAGGACCTGACGGCAAGGTCGCCATCAGCCGCATCTGCACGGGTCAGCGCAAAGGATACGACATCTGCCCCGCATCCGAGCTCGGTCGCGAGATTCTCAAGGAGGCCTATATGCCCCTCTTCGAGAGCGGCGTGGACTATTCCCAGATCCTCGACCAGAACCACGGCGGCGGTCAGTATTTCTGTTATAGCCGCGAGCACGGTCACGCCCCCGCGCCCGGTCCTTGGATGACCGAGAATATGCAAGACCTTCTGACCGATTGGAACGGTGTGGCGGGCAAGATGCTGCTCGGCTGTGAGAGCGCGGCGGCAGAGCCCTTCATCGGCAATATGCTGTTCAGCGACAACCGCTTCGAGCTTGCTTGGCAGCTCGGTCGCCCCGTGCCGCTGTACGCCTACATCTACCACGAATATCTGCGCAACTTTATGGGCAATCAGGTCTGCTGTCCCTTCCCCGAGACGCTCGACACGCTGCGCCACCGTATGGGCTACTCCTTCTCGGCAGGCGATTGTATGACGGTCGCGCTGATGCCCGACGGCGGTCTGTATCCCAACTGGGGCGGTCGCAACTTTACAAGCCCGCCCGACTTCGACAAGGCGATGACCTTCGCCGCCAATATGCAGGCGTTCTACCGCGACACCGCCAAGGCGCATCTGTATGACGGACGTATGGTCAAGCCCTGCACGTTCACCGTCGAGCAGGCGCCGCACTACGACGATGCCCGCGCGACCTTCCCGCCCGTCTTCAGCACGGCTTGGGAGAAGGACGGCAAGCGCGCGCAGGTCTTCGTCAACCCCAACGATACCGCCGTAACGCTCACGATGAACGGTGCCGGCATCACCGTCCCCGCGATGGATGCTGTGATGGTCGAGATTTAAACGCATCAAAAAATGCCCACTCCGCAAGGGAGTGGGCATTTTCAGTTGCAGATCGGGATCAGTAGCCGATGACGTTATCAGCGGTAAGACCCGTGTTGTTAGCAATGGCATCTGCCTCGAAGGTAGCGGGCATGGTGCTCGTTACGTAGCCGATGGCCTCACCGTTGATGTTGGTGAAGGTACAGCCGGTGATGACGGTCTGCGACTCGCCACCGTTGCTGACGCCGCAAACAGCGTTGTCATAGTTGTCGAAGGTGCAGTTCTCGATCGTCAGGCTGCCGTACAGATTCTTGTAGACGCCCCAGTTCTTCTCGGAAGCAAGACCGACGAACTTACAATCGATGATGGTGATATCACCGTCCGTGTCGTGGTTCTTGGTGTTGTCAGCAACAGCGTAGCCCTTGCGATTGGTCTCAAAGGTCACGTTGCGGAAGGTCACGTCGCCTGCGCACGCGAAGATATTATCCTGCGTGGCACTGCTCTGGTGGATGACAACGGTCTTGCCTGCCTCACCTGCAATGGTGACACCGGCAGGAACCGGCAAGGTACCCGAGGTGGTATAGGTGCCCTCGGGCAACACCAGAACGTCGCCCGCCTGAAGCGTGGGCAGATATTCATACAGACTGCCATTCACCGTGGGATCGTAAACGATATCCTCCTTGGAGACCGTCACCGTGCCGTCGGCATTGGCTTTCGCGGCATAGCCGGCGGGGATGTGAGGATTCACCGTTTTATCGTCAAAGGTACCGCCAAAGACCTTGACCACCGAGCCTGCGCCCATATAGTTCTGGAAGTTGGCCGTGTTGTTGTGGTTGTCGGTAGCGTCGACCGCGTCGCTGAAGGTGCCGCCGTAGACGGTGATGTCACCGCCCCAAGGACACACAACGCTCGCACCCGACGGCATTGTGTAGTTGTTCTCATAATGACCGCCGTTGATGGTCACCGTCGTGCCGCTCTTGGCCATCACGGTGTGAAGCGTGATGGTACGTGCGGCATCGCTGGCAGCAGAGGTCACCACAAAGGTACCGCCGTTGAGCGTGGCATTACCGCCCTCGATGCGAAGTGCACCGCGGTCGCTCAAAATCGAAGTACCCGCCTCGACGGTCAGCTCGCCGTAGTTCATAATGGCATACTCAGGATAACCGCCAGCAGCCAGAGGTGCGCCGACGTAGTTACCGCCGCACAGCGTCAGCGCGCCGTTGTTTTGGATCAGCGCCGAGCCGTTGCTTCCCGTGTTGGTCAGCGTAGAAGCGCTGTCTGCCACGATGGTCAGCGTACCGTTGTTGACGATGAGCGCGTGGTCATCCGCCTTGGGCGTGCTACCGCTCAGCGACTTGCCGTTCAGCTCCAGAATGACCGTTTTGCCTGCGGGAACGTTAAGCTCGGTACCCTCGCTCAGCGCGATGTCGGCGGAGAGCTGGATCTTACCGCCGTCGGTCAGTGCAGAGAGCAGCTCCTTCTCGCTGGCAACCGGATTTACAAGGACGGAGCCCTCGTCGTAGCCGTTATCAAAGCTGTCGTTCTCATAGGTGTACTGCGTAGCCAGTAGCTGAACGCTGAACTTGCCGACCGACTTGTCCTGATACTCGTTGCCGGCCGTCGTCTTCATCTGCAGTGCCAGTGCGACCGTAACGGCACCGGTATCGGCCAGTGCCTCGTCCTTGGCATCCAGCGCAACGGAGGAAGCCTGTGCGGACAGTGCGGGCAAAAGAATACCGTAAGCCGCGCCGTCGGGATCTGCCATCAGATCGGACAGCGTGCCGACCAGCTTCATCTGCGTCGCCACGTTATCACGCGTCAGCGTCTCGGCAAGACCCGTCTCGGGAATCTCGAGGAAGTAGACGTCGATGACGTCAGCCAGATTGACCTGACCGTCAACGGGAAGCACGGCGGGGATGACGTTCAGCACGTAGCGGAATGCCAGATTGCCGTCGTTGGTCACGCGGACGAACTTGAGATCGGTGTAGCCCGGCTCCCAATAGCTGTAGTCGAAGATCTTACCCGTCGAGGCATCCGTCCAGGTGCCTCCAAGGTCGGTTGCGTAGTCCATCTTGACGCTGAGCGTACCCGATTTGATAATGTTATTCTCACTGGTAACACTATCCGTAAACCACGCGAACGTTGTTCCCATCAGCATAGAGAAGCACAGCAGAAGTGCCACGAGGCTGACAAGGAAGGAACGCTTTGCAAGCTTTGCGTTTGTCATTGTTTTTCTCTCCTATTTCTTATTTTTGGCGATCGATATCGCCGGGTGACATTCATTATATCGCAGAAGGAAGATATTGTCAAGGTTTTTTCTGTAAAAAACAAAAACGCAACGCACCGTATCGGGCAAGATTTTCCTATTTTTCTAAAAGTGACCGTTTTGTGCCGCAAGCCTTGATTTTTTTTTGCAATTGTGCTACAATGATATCAACAAATCCATATCAAGGAAGGAATACCGCCCTATGATCTATCAGACATCCAACGGAGGCGCTCTGCACGTTGATTTCGATCGCGCGCGCATCACCGCCCTGACCTATGCGGGGCACAATATCCTCGCAGATGAAATGCCGCTCTTCACGCTGCGTCTGCTGGCAGCGGACGGCGACAAGGTCGTACTGACCGCCGCCGACGCCACCGTCTGCACGCCCGAGGAAAACGGCGCGACCTATACGGGCTTTGCTCACGACGTGACCGTCCGCGTCACGCTCGAGGTCAAGGACGCCGATCTCATCTGGGGCATTTCGGTCGAAAACGGCACCGATATGCTCGTCGAATGGGTCGACTTCCCCTCCATTCGTATGAAGCCCCTCAAGGGCAACGGCGGCATCGGTGAGGTGCTGTTCCCCTACAACGAGGGCGCGCTGGTCAGTGACATTCAGCACTACAACCGCTTTATGGGCAAATACCGCGAGATCGAATATCCCTCGCTCGGCGCGTATCATATGTTCCCCAATATGATGTGCTCGCAGTTTATGGCCTATCTGTTTGACGGTCACGGCTTTTATATGGGCGCGCACGATCCCGTCCGCGGTCCCAAGGCCGTCACGCTCAAGCCCGAGGAGGGCGACACCTTCGAGATGCGTATCCGCTACTACTGCGGCGTGGGCTACGGCGAGAATTTTGCCACCGACTTCCCCATCGTCTGGAAATTCTTCGACGGTGTCTGGGAGGATGCCGCCGACATCTACCGCGCGTGGTTTGAGCAGCATCTGCCGCGCGGTGCCAAAAAGATCAGCGAGAACAAGAATCTGCCCGAGTGGTATGAGGACAGCCCCCTGGTCGTCACCTATCCCGTTCGCGGCTACCACGTCTCGGACGGTTCGGACGATATGGAGCCCAACGCCCTCATCCCCTACACCAACGCGCTGCCGCTGCTCGACGATATCGCCGAGCGTGTCAAGTCCCGTCTGCTCATCCTGCTCATTCGTTGGGAGGGGACTGCCCCCTGGGCGCCGCCTTACGTTTGGCCGCCGCTGGGCGGTGAGGAGTCCTTCCTTGCATTCCGCGACGAGCTGCACAAGCGTCGCCATATGCTGGGCGTTTACTGCTCGGGATTTGGCTACACGCTGCAAAGTCACCTCGTCAAGTCGCACAACTGCGAAAAGGAATACGAGGAGCGTGGGCTGCGCGAGGCGATGTGTGTCGGCCCTGCGGACGAGCTGAGCCTGAGCGGCATCTGCCCTGAGCAGCGCACTGCCTATGACGTCTGCCCCGTCTCCAAAAAGGGACGCGAGGTGCTGGACGAGGCGTACGACCCGCTGTTCAAGAGCGGCATCGACTACACCCAGATCCTCGACCAAAACCACGGCGGCGGTCAGTATTTCTGCTACAGCGAGCATCACGGTCACGCGCCCGCGCCCGGTCCTTGGATGACGACGCGTATGCAGGAGATGCTGTCCGATTGGAACGCAACGGCGGGCAAGATGCTGTTTGGCAGCGAGAGCGCCGCGGGCGAGCCGTTCATCGGCAACATTCTGTTCAGCGACAATCGCTTCGAGCTGTGCTGGAAGATCGGTCGCCCTGTGCCGATGTACGCTTACATCTACCACGAATATCTGCGTAACTTTATGGGCAATCAGGTCGCCGCGCCCTTCCCCGCCTACGTGGACACCTTCCGTCACCGTATGGCATATGCCTTCGCGGCGGGCGACTGCCTGACGCTCATTATGCGCCCCGCCGACGGCGGTCTGTTCTCGGATTGGGGCAACCACGATCTGTCCAATCCCCCCGACCGCGACAAGGCGCTCGACTTTGCCGCCCATCTGACGAGCTTCTATCACGAGACGGCAAAGCCCTATCTCTACAACGGTCGTATGATCCGTCCGCTTGCCTTCACCGCGACCGACTATCCCACCTACAACGATTGCCGCCGCATCTTCCCGCCCGTTTACAGCACGGCCTGGGAGGCGGAGGACGGCAGCCGCGCCCAGATCTTCGTCAACGCCAACGAGACGCCCGTCACGCTGGAGGTCGAGGGTCACGGCACGCTGGTCGTTCCCGCATCCGACGCGGTCATTATCCCCTTGCACTGACCTCTCCGTTTGCATCCGCTTCGTCGGCTTGTATGGTTTTGTCTTGTACAGATACCCAAAAAAGTGAAGAAAACCATATTTACACGCCGCGGCAATTATGATATGATTATAGAAGCAAGATCCATTTCAAGCTTCATTTCAGGAGGTTAAGCCATGGCACTGCAACCCACCCGTGATTTCCGTTCACTTAACCGCGCCATCATCCGCGGTGAAGCTGGTCGACGCGTGCTGTTTCAGCCCCGCATTGACTGCTGGTATTCCGATCGCATCTTCCGCGACGGCACACTGCCGCCGCCCTACGAGGGGCTCTCGCGCCACGATCTCTACTGCACGCTCGACGTCTCGCCCCGTGTCTATGAATACAACGGTTGCGTACAGCCCTACGACAAGGAGCCCGTTAAGCGTTGGAGCGAGCCGCTCAATGAGCTGGAAACGCGCATCCACATCGAAACGCCCGTCGGCAGCGTCAGCTATATCTGGGCGACCAACAACTCCAACGGCGGCTCCTACTACCGCACCTTCCCCGCCGAGACCGAGGAGGACGTGCGCGTCATGACGTGGTTGGAGAACAACACGCTCTGGCGTTGGAATCAGGAGCACTACGATGCCATGCAAAAGGAATGGGGCGATCTTGGTCTTGGCTCTATTTTCGTGCCGCGCGTCAACATTCAAAAGGCCATCGTCGAGACCATGGGCATTGAGGGTACCATTTACGGGCTGGTCGACTTCCCCGAGGTCATGGAGGAATTTTTCGAGGCGGCCGAGAACAGTGTCATGCGTATGATCGAGGTCATCAACCAATGCCCCTTGGAGTGGATCAACTTTGGCGACAACGTCCACGGCGGCGTGCTGTCTCCCGCTCTGTTTGAAAAGTACATCATGCCCGCCTATTTACGCCGCAACGAGGCGTTGCACAAGGCAGGTAAATTCACCTTTGCCCACTGGGACGGCGACTGCAAGGCGCTGCTGCCCTTCGCCCGAAAATGCGGATTGGACGGCATCGAGGCCATCACGCCCGTGCCGCAGGGCGACGTCACCATCGACGAGATCAAAGAGGCGCTCGGTGACGAGGTGTTTCTGGTCGACGGCATTCCCGCCATTCTCTTCGACGATACCTATCCCGAGCAGTTGCTGCTCGATACGGTCAAGGAGCTCATCGACAAGTTTGCCCCCCGCCTGATCCTCGGCATCTCGGACGAGATGTCCTCGACGGGCAACATCGAGCGCATCAAGCTGGTGCGTGATTACGTGGATGCGTATAACGCATCGTTAGAGGAATAAGGGAACGTGTGGGGGAACTTTTTTGAAAAAAAGTTCCCCCACGCCCCTTCAAAAAACTTACCTAAAAAAGAAAAGCGCCCGCCGTTTCGTTTGGTGAAACGGCGGGTTTCATTTATAGTTGCTTGACCATAAGTATTTCGCTTTTCATCGTTCCGTCAGCGAGGCGAATGGCGTTCGGACGCTCGCCATAGACGCGGAAACCCATCTTGTCATAGATCGTGCGACCACGATCATTGCCCTCGACGTATTCCAACTCGAGCTGGGAAAGCCCTGCCGCGCGAGCGGCATCGATCAGCTCAGCAAAC
Organism: Clostridia bacterium; assembly: GCA_017631215.1. GTDB lineage: Bacteria > Bacillota > Clostridia > Oscillospirales > CAG-272 > SIG644. The sequence continues at coordinate 9,710 of JAGBTR010000276.1, forward strand.
ATAGCGGTGCCGATCCCCAGCCCCCAAAAGGATTGGCAGATGGAGATCGCCACTTGGGCGCGGTGCGCCATCTTGCGGAGCGGCGTGGCTTGGAAGGAGGTGTTGCCCACAATCTCGCCATCGACCTCGCATACGATCATCAGCTGTGTGGGCGAGGCGAGCGTGCGCGCGATAAAGGTCGCCTCCTGCTCGGCGGTCAAGTTGAACTCATCGGGATAACGCGAGAGAAAGTCCGTCTCGCCAAAGCACTGCTTGACACACGAAAGAAGCGCCGCCGCATCCTCGGCGCGAGGCGCACGAAGCGTGGCAATCTTTCCATTTTTCAACGCGATCTGTTTTGGTTCAAACTGCATAATAGGTCATTCCTCAATTCTGCTTCTGCACGCTCTTATACTCGTCGTAGAAGCGGTAGTAGGGGCACGCGCGGGTTTGGCGCGCGACGAAGCGCACCTGCTCGTCCTCGTCGAGATCCATACCGCAGACGTAGGTATCGGTGTCCTCGTCGTAGTCGTAGTGGACACAGCTCTCGCAGTTGGTCGGTCTCTCGGCGCGCGTCGGCTTTTTGGTTTTGTACTTTTCAAAATCCAAGGTAGGCTTTCCATCCATCGCGCTCACCTCTTTGCGATCAGCTCTGCCACGGCGGGCGGCACAAGATCGTCAACAGCCTCACCCTTGGCAAGTCGCTCACGCACCAATGTCGAGCTGATGCCGTCAAATTGCGGATCGGCAGGCAGGTAGAGCGTCTCGGCACGCTCGTTGTGAGCACGATTGTAGAGCGCGTGGTGCTGCTCGTATTCGTAGTCCTGTGCATTGCGGACACCCTTGACGATGATATCCGCTCCCAGCTCGTCCACAAGGTCGATCAGCCTTGCCGTGCTGGATATCACACGCACGTTGGGCAGATCGGCACACGCAGCGGCGGCCATCGCTGTCCTCTGCTCCATCGAAAACATATATTCCTTGCTTTTGGCCGTCGCTACATAATTTTTCATGTCGTTGGTCACGACCGCCACAACCACG
>JAGBTR010000277.1 GCA_017631215.1 Clostridia bacterium
GAGCCTTGCGACCGTTTCTGTGTTGGTTACGTTGAGCCTCAGATCGCCGTCTGGGATCAGTCCCGCCTCGGTGACGAGCGGCAAATGCCAAAGGTTGCCCAAAAGGGCGCGACGGATACCGCGCTCGGATAGTGCTCGAAGCTCCTCGCGGCACGCATTGCGCTCATGATCCATCACGATGGGGGGGAGTGCAACGGCCAGCTCGGTCTTGGCGCTTCGTGCTTGCCATAGCTCATCCGACAGCGCAAGCAGCTCGTGAGGTGGCAGATAACAGATATCAAAATAGTCGGCGGCATCCGACGTCAGCTGTGCCGCGCTTGTCATATGCGCCGTGCGGACGCGGTTGCCCCCGCGGTCATTCTGCGGCTGACAGGAGCGCAGAGCAGGAAGGGCGGTCGTCTCGGTGGACGGTTGGGCGGTCAAGCCATCAACGGCGGCACGACGCAAGGCGTTGAGCGACGAGATGGGGAGCATCAGCCCCTTGTCCAGTGAAAGGTCGAACGCGCTCGCCTCAAAGGGGGTATTGCCCAGCTTGGTCAACTGACGGCGAACCGTCTCCTCATCCAGCGGTGCGTTGATGGCATCCTGCGGAATCTCTCCGGTCGCGGTGAAGGTGGCTGTCGGTGTTGTGAGGGTCAGCGAGATGGGACAGCCGCGCTTGACCGTTGCCTGCATCTGCGCGGGCACGCGGCGCTTGAGCCCCTGAAAGGGAGACAGCGCGCGACCTGCCTGCTTGTCCTCCTCTGAACGAATGCCGAGCATCGAGCGGTTGATTTTGGAGGTGAAATATCCATCCGTAAAGCCGCCGCGCGAGAACGCTTCGGCTAAGATTTGCATCTCGTCCTCATTGGCACCGCGTCGCTCGTCGAGCAATCGCCGCCAAATGCGAGCGACGGTCAGCACGTATTCGGGCGAACGCATCCGACCCTCGATCTTGAGCGAGGAGATGCCCGCATCGATCAGATCCGGCACGTGGCGTGCCAGTGAAAGATCCTTGAGCGAGAGCGGATAATCGCTTTTGCCCTTATCGGTGCGGCAGGGGAGACGGCAGGGCTGGGCGCATTCTCCTCGGTTGCCGCTTCGTCCGCCGACCAGCGAGGAGTAAAGGCACTGCCCCGAATGGCAGACGCACAGCGCACCGTGAATGAACGCTTCGATCTCAATGGGCGACTCGTCGACGATGGTGCGAAGGTCACAAAGGGGCAGCTCTCTTGCCACGACCATACGCGAAAAGCCCATATCCAAAAGCATTTTGCCGGCCGCGGCGCTGTGGACGGACGCCTGCGTCGAGGCGTGCAGGGCAAGCTCGGGAAGGTGTCGGTGGATGACAGCCGCGCCACCCAGATCGGCGACGATAAGGGCATCCACGTCGGCGCTTTGTGCCAATGCGGCCGCTCTCAGGTAGTCGTTCATTTCGCGGTCGTAGACGAGCGTGTTGAGTGTGAGATAGACCTTGACACCGTAGGCGTGCGCCCGACGGATGCCCTCACGGAGCGCGTCCTCGTCAAAGTTGGTTGCCCCGCGTCGTGCGTTGAAGCCGATACCGCCCAGATAAACGGCATCGGCTCCTCCCTCAATTGCCGCATCCAGGGCGAGGGGGGAGCCGGCGGGACAGAGAAGCTCGGGCAAGGGTCTGCTCGATTGACTCTGCAATTTTGCCATATTCGTAATCAAACGTCCTTGAAGGTCAGCATATCGAACATATCGCCAACCTTGTTACGGGGGGAAGAGCCGCTCTTTGCGCGCGGTGTGCGGCGAGCCTTCTTCTTAGGCGTCTCCTCGACGGCGGGCGCCGTGGTATCGTCATCCTCGGTATCGAACATCACCTCAGTGGCGGGGACGACCGTCTCTGCGGGGACCTCTGCATCGGCGTCTGTCTCGATGGTGAGCTGCTCACCCTGCGGTGCGGGCGCGGGCGTCTTGATGGAGGCGGTAGCCGCCGCACCAAGATTCTTGGAGATGATGTCGTTCATCACGCGATTCTCGCGACGAACCTCCTCTGCCTGCGATGCCAGCGTGTCGTATTCCATACGAAGCTTGTCCAACTCGGCACTGACGCGCTCAAGCTCGGACTCAAGCTCCTTGGTGCGAGCCTCGCTGCGGATCTTGGAGGCGCAGTAATCCACCGCACACAGCACGGCCGTCTCGCTCTTGGAAAGGCGGGGGCTCATAGCGGCGATGGTGCGGAAGCTGCTATCGACGGTGCTGACCAGCGTCTCCACCATCTCGGGGCTCTCCTCGGTGTGAATATTCAGATCAATATCTGCAATGGTGATGGTATATTTTGGCATGATGTATGGTTCCTTTCCTTGCCTTTTCGGGCAGAGATTGTTTGCTACCTTTATTATATAATAAAAAACCGCGTGTGAAAAGAGCTTTTTTGAAAAAAATTGAAAAAAAGGCGAAAAAATTTACTTTTTTTGCTGTCCGTAGCCAAGACGGTGCAAAAAATCCTTCGAACCGATCCAAAGCGAGGTCGACGTCTCGGACGGCACGTAGGGCTCGTTCTCGGCGTACAGCTCGTCAGCGAGGGTGTGCCACGGTGCAAAGGCGGCGGCAAGGTCAGGGTCGAGCCAGATTCTGCGCGGTCGGGGCAGAACGTGCTCCAGCGCTACAAGCTCGTCCATCGTCGCGCTGAGCTCGAAGGCATTTTCCGCGCGGTCGACCACCAAAAGGGGCAGGATCGAGACGGGCTCAACACAGCCGAGCGGCGTGGATTGTTCCAGACCGACGGCGAGTGCGGCATCGGAGATGGGCAGATGAAGATCGCGCAAAACGTTGACTGCATACGCTGTGAGGGTGGCGGCCTTGGCGGCAAGCTGGGTGCCCGAGCCGAGGCGGCATTGACCCGTCAACGCGCTATCGATGCGCTGTGAGCCCAGCGTGACCGACGAGCGGACAACGCCCGTGCTCGGAATGATGCGCAAGGGCAAATTGCCCGCACGTGCGCAGGCATCGGAGAGCATACGGTAAAGCGGCTGTCCGCAGACGTGGCTGATGACGCTGTGCGTGGTGTAGGGAATGGTCGATAAGGCTGTTTGCCCGCCCTCGTCGGTGGGTGAGACGAGTGTGATGCAGACGGGAGGGGTGGGAAGCAGCTCGCACATCGCGCGAAGCCACGGTGAGGTGCCTTCACATTCCAAAATCAAAACGTTTTTGGCAAGGGTGAAGCCTTGCGTCAGCACGGCGGCGGTGCGATGGGCGGGAGGGAAGGACGTTGCCTGCTTGTCGGGGCAAGCGCGGCGGGTGCGGATCTCCAGCTCGTGAACGTCGGCGGCGAGTGAGATGAAGGGCAGGGGAAACGTTCTGCCATCCAACCAAAACCGTTCGCGCGCGTCGGCGATATCGCGGTCGCTGTCGACGGCGTGCAGGCAAGAGATGTGCGCGCGGTGCAGAATGTTGCGAAGCATACGGGCGACGATGCGTCCGCATTTGTCGTGGGAAACACAGATGATCGCGGAGGGCATCCCTTGCTGTGCGACCAGCTCACGCAGCGGAGCGACGTCAAGGTAGGGAACGGCAGCGTCGCGCTCGGTCAGAAATCTCAATGCGTGTTGGTGTGTCACGGCGCTACCTCCTCGAAAATGACGACCTCGCCCGCAGGAACGGTCCACGCGTCCGCAGGATCGATCTTGGCTGTTGAAAGGACGGGACGAAGCTTGCGCGCGTCGGTGTAGCACCACGGCTTGTCGCTCATATTGGCGGCAACGACCAGGCGGTCATTCTCGCATACGCGCTCGTAGGCGAGTGTGCTGTCGTCGATATGCAACACGCGGAAGTCGCCATCCTTCAGACACGGATGGGTGGCTCGGAGTGCGCCCAAGTCGCGAACGTGGTCGCGGAGCGGCGTCTCCTCGCGCCCCCAGGGATAGGGACGACGGCAGAAGGGGTCGCGGTGACCCTCCATACCTGCCTCGTCGCCGTAGAACACGCTGGGGACACCGAAGACGGTGAACAGCAGTGAGAAGGCGGCGCGGAGTCGACGCAGTCCCAGCGCGCGCTCCTCGGGGGACATTCGCGCCACGGAAAGCTCGGCGTTGGTGCGGTCGTCACCCACACACGGGTCGCCCAGCACGGACAGGATTCGCTCGGTATCGTGCGTGCCGAGCAGGTTCATCAGAGCGTGGCAAACGGGACGGGGGTAGGTGCCGTACAGCTCGGTCAGCGTGTCATAGAGCAAGCGCGCGTCGCCATCACGCACGAAGGCGATGATGCCCTCGCGCAGAGGATAGTTCATCACGCTGTCCAGCTGACCGCCCCAAAAGTAGCGGCGGCGGTGGCCGTAGGCGATCTTGACGGCGGCGTTCTCCCACACCTCGCCGATGATGAGCGGCTGCTCCTTGCCTGCTGTGTGTAGGCTCTGGCGCAGTGTGTCGAGGAATTCGTCCGACAGCTCGTCTGCCACGTCCAGTCGCCAGCCTGCCAGCCCCTCTCGGACGCGCGAGGCGGCGACGCCGTTCTCTCCCGCGAGATAGTCGCGGACGGAGGGAAGGGCGCTGTTGAGTCTTGGCAGGATCTTAACGCCCCACCAGCATTCGTAGTCGTCGGGGTAGTCGCGGAAGGTATACCAATCGTAATAGGGCGAGGCTTTGGATGTATAGGCACCGTTCGTGCCGTAACGACCGAAGCGGTCGAAATAGCGGCTGTCACTGCCCGTGTGGTTGAACACGCCGTCGAGGATGACACGCATACCGCGCGCCCTTGCCTCGGCAAGCAGATGCGCGAGCGCGGCCTCGCCGCCAAAGCCCTCGTCGACCTTCTCATAGTCACCCGTGTCGTATTTGTGGTTGGATGCCGCCTCAAAGATAGGCGACAGATACAGCACCGTCACGCCGAGCGCGCGCAGGTAGTCGAGTTTTTCGGCAATGCCCCAAAGGTTGCCGCCGAAAAAGACGTTGTTGGCGACCTCTGCTCCGGGGTAGGGACCGTACTGGGGGATGCCGTTTTCCCAATCGGGATCGAACACCGCATCCTCGCGCAGACGTGCGGGACCCTGACCGCGGCAAAAGCGGTCGATGAAGATATGGTACATCACGCCGCCCGAGAACCAAGCAGGGGCGGTGTAGTTTTTGTCATAGATCAGTAGAGAGAATTGTGAGGCGCTGTGGTCGGACAGGGTAAAGTCGACGTTGTTTTTGCTGTTTGTGAACAGCGTGTCCGCGCCGCGCACAAAGAGCAGCTCATAGAAGAACAGACCGCACTCGTGCTCACCGCACAGCACGGCCGTATCAAGCGTCAATCGGTAAGTGTCGACGCCGCATTCGGTATGAACGAATCGCAGTGGCATATCCTGCGCAGGACAGCCGTCCTCGTGCAGACGGAGGACGACGGCCGCCGCGCCCAGCCGCCGCGGCACACGGACGCAAAGCTCCACGCGCGTGCCAAAAGAGAACGCACCCATATTGGATGCGTCCTCTCCCGAAACCGTTTTTTGTATGCGGGGCAGAGCGTCCCGATCGTATTCGCGGTAAAAGGTCGGTAGCATTGGCTCTCCTTTGAAAGGGAATTACTTGGTCATCTTTTGCAAACGCCAGATGCGCTGTGCGTACTCCTCGATGCTGCGGTCGGCGGCAAAATGTCCCGAGGCGGCCACGTTGAGCAGCGACATACGGTTCCACTTTTGCTTGTCGGCGTAATCGCGGATCATCTCGCCGCGCGTACGGCGGTAGGACTCGAAGTCGGCAAGGCACAGATAAGGATCGGCGATGCCGTGCTCGCCCGACAAGAGGTAGGTGGCAAGGTTCGCAAAGCTCTCGCCTGCAAAGCCGACGTTGAGCTGATTGACAATGCGCGAAAGATACTCGTTGTTAGCATAGAACTCGGTCGAGCGGTAGCCGCGCAGCCAGATCTGCTCGACCTCAGCGGCGGTCAGACCGAAGATATACATATTCTCGGGACCCGTTGCCGCCTGCATCTCGACGTTTGCACCGTCCAGTGTACCGATGGTCAGCGCGCCGTTCATCATCAGCTTCATACAGCCCGTACCGCTCGCTTCCTTGCCGGCCAGCGAGATCTGCTCACTGATCTCAGCCGAGGGAACGAGTGCTTCCGCCATACTGACGTTGTAGTTCTCAAGGAAGACCACGTTGAGCTTTTCCTTGATGCGAGGATGCTGCTCGATATCCTTGCTGATATAGCAGATCAGACGGATGATCTCCTTGGCCATAGCGTAGCCGGGAGCGGCCTTGGCGGCAAAGATGAAGGTCTGCGGCTGCATCTCTATATCGGGATTGTCGCGCAGCTGGAGGTACAGACCGATGATGTTGAGCGCGTTGAGCAGCTGGCGCTTGTACTCATGCAGTCTCTTGATATGCACGTCAAAGACGGAATGGGTGTCGATGACCTGACCCGTCTTGCGATAGAGCAAATTCGCGAAGTTGATCTTGTTCTGATGCTTGATGCCGCGCAGACGGTCGAGCACCTCGGCATCGTCTGCGAACTTGGCGAGCTCGGAGAGCTGCTCGGGGTTCTTGCGGTAGCCGTCACCGATGCAATCCTCGATCAAGCTTGCCAGCGTAGGATTGGAATAGCACAGCCAGCGACGGTGCGCGATGCCGTTGGTCACGTTGGTGAAGCGGTCGGGGTACATACGGTAGAAATCCTTGAAGGTCTGATCCTTGAGGATCTGCGAGTGCAGCGCGGAGACACCGTTGACGCAATGCGAGCCGATGACGGACAGATTGGCCATACGCACCTGACCGTGGCCGAGGATGCTGAGTGCCGAAATGCGATCCCAGTTGCCGGGGAAGGCGTTCCACGCCTCGCGGCAGAATCTCTCGTTGATCTCGCGGATGATGGCGTGCATACGGGGCAGCTTGAGACGGAACAGATCCTCGTTCCACGTCTCGAGTGCCTCGGGCATAACGGTGTGGTTGGTGTAGGACACGATGCGCGTGACCATACTCCACGCCTTATCCCAATCGTAGAAATAATCGTCGATGAGGATGCGCATCAGCTCGGGGACACACAGCGCGGGGTGGGTGTCGTTGATATGGATGGCGACTTGTCGGGCAGATTCTCAAGCGTGCCGTAGACGGCCATATGGTCGCGGATGATGCTCTGGCAGGAGGCCGAGACGAGGAAGTACTGCTGGGTCAGACGAAGCAGCTTACCCTCGGCGTGGTTGTCCGACGGATAGAGCACCTTGGAGATGATCTCCGCATTGGTGGCGTTCTCGACCGCGCGGGTGTACTGACCCTGGGTAAACAGGCTCATATCAAACTTCTGCGTGTCGCGTGCGCGCCAAAGTCTGAGCTGGCTGACCGCCTGGCTGTCGGCGCCCGAGATCATCATATCGTAGGGGACAGCCTCGACCTCATCGTAGTTCTCGTAGAGGATCTCGAGGTGACCGTCCTTCCAGTTCTCCTTGACGTGACCGCCCAGCTTGACCTTGAAGATGCGGTCGGTGCGGGGGACGAGCCACACCTCGCCGCCGGGCAGCCAGACGTCGGGCAGCTCGACCTGCATACCGTCGACGATCTTCTGCTTAAAAAGACCGTAATCGTAGCAGATGGAAAAGCCCGTGGCGGGATAGTCGAGCGAGGAGAGAGAGTCCATAAAGCAGGCGGCAAGACGACCAAGACCGCCGTTGCCAAGACCCGCGTCGGGCTCGCATTCATATAAATCGTTCAGGTCTGCGCCCAGCGCCGAGAGTGCCTCAGCGTAGGATTTGTCAAGACCGAGATTGCAAAGGTTGGTTTTGAGCGAACGTCCGAGCAAAAATTCCATGCACATATAGTAGACGCGCTTGGCGCCGGCACGGTTGACGTCCTTTTTGAAAGCGCCGCGCTTATCCGTGAGCAGGTCGCGGACGGTCATAGCGGTCGCCTTGTACATCTGCTCGCGCGACGCCTCGGCGGGAGTGCAGCCGAAGTAGCGCGACAGCTTTTCTTCCAGATTTTTCTTGATTTCTTGTGCGTTGGGTTTCTGGTTCATGGGGTAGGAATCCTTTCTTGTATATCGTGAGACCCGCGTGTGAGCGCGGGTCTCACGATATACGGGTCAAAGTGACGAATAGAGTTCGAGGTAGCGAAGTGCCGAGACGTTCCACGAGAAGTCGGTCTCCATGATCTTTTTAACGAGACGGGCTCGCTTGTCGGCGTCGGCGTACAGAGCAAGGGCGGCGCGGGTGCGCTCGGCAAGCTCGGCGGAGGAGTAATTGGCAAACGTGAATCCGTTGCCGTGGATGGTGTCACCATCCTCCCAGTAGCCCTTGATGGAGTCGTAGAGACCGCCCGTCTCGCGGGTGACGGGGATGGCACCGTAGCGCGAGGCGATCATCTGCGAAAGGCCGCAGGGCTCACTCTTCGAGGGCATCAGGAAAATGTCGGTTGCGGCGTAGATGCGCTTGGAAAGATCGCGATCGTAGGTGATGAGGGCGCGCACCTTGGTCGGGAACTGCGCCTCCAGCTCGCGGAAGAAGTTCTCATAACGAATGTCGCCGCATCCGAGGACGACGAGCTGAGCGTCGTGATCCTTCATTAGATTATACGCCATTTCGGTTACCAAGTCAAGTCCTTTATGCGAAGCTAAGCGAGAAATGATTGCCAAAAGAGGAATTTTTTCATTTTCGGGAAGTCCGATTTCCTTTTGAAGGGCGGTTTTGTTGGCATATTTCTTGTCAAGGGTGTCGGCGGTGAAGGTTTGGGGAATGACGGGATCGCTTTCGGCGTTGTAGTAAACGTAATCGATGCCGTTGAGAATACCCGAAAGCTTGCCGACGTTGTCGCGCAGGCAGTAGTCAAGACCGTGCGCGTATTCGGGCGACAGGATCTCCTCGGCGTAGCGCGGCGAGACGGTCGACACGCGATCGGCGCACTGGACAGCCGCCTTCATCAGATTGATACAGCCGCCGTAGTTGAGCAGCTCATAGCGGTCGAAGTCAAGGTCGAAAACGTCGGACAGAATGCCAAAGTCGTACTTGCCCTGATATTCGATGTTGTGGATGGTGAACACGGTACGGATGTTGCCGTAGCCCTTCTGGTGACGGTAGAGCGTGTTGAGATAGACCACCGACAGCGCCGCCTGCCAATCGTGTGCGTGCAGAATGTCAGGGAAATAGTCCAGCTGCGTCATCATATCCATCACGGCCTTGCAGAAATAGGCGTAGCGCTCGGCGTCGTCCATATGACCGTAGAGCGAGGAACGCTTGAAGTAGTATTCGTTGTCGATGAAATAGTAGGTCACGCCGTCCTTGACAAGTGAGAACACGGCACAGTACTGCTGGCGCCAGGACAGACGCACAGTAAACTGGGCAAGACGGGTCATCTTCTCGCGCCATACGTCCTTGATCTGACCGTACAGCGGCATCACCACACGGATATCTGCCTCGGGGTCGGCCGCGGCAATGGAGGCGGGCAGAGAGCCGAGCACGTCACCAAGACCGCCCGTGGCGGCAAAGGGCATCGCCTCTGCACCGACAAACAGTATGTTCTTTTTCATTTGTTAAAGCTCCTTTCAAAGTGGCATACGCCCGTCCGCCAAGCGGCGAACGGGCGTGAGGCGATAGAATCAGACGCTTGCGCCCTTGTCGATATAGAAGGGGAGCGTCTCGTGTCCTGCCAGAAGGCGACCGTCGCGGATGGTCACGTTTTTATCAGCGATGACGCCCTGCAGCGTGACGTTCGAGCCCGTGTAGGTATCCTGCATCAGCACACAGTTGCGAACGACCGTTCCCTTACCGATGCGGACGCCGCGGAACAGCACGCAGTTCTCGACCGTTCCCTCGATGACACAGCCGTCAGCGACGAGCGAGTCCGAGACCTTAGCGCCGGGCGCGTATTTGGTGGGTGCACTGTTGCGAACCTTGGTCAGAATGGGGCGATCCTCGCGACCGAACAGATCGGCGCGCACCTCGGGGTCGAGCAGCTCCATCGAACGGTTGAAATAGCTCTCCATCGAGTCGATGTGCGCACACCAGCCCTCGAAGTAAGAGACGTAGACCTTCCATCTCTTGAGGTTGGGGCGCAGAATGTCGTCACCGAAGCTGGTCGCACCGTGTGCGGCGGCGTTCTCGAGCATATTGCGCATAAAGGTGGTTCTCATCACGATGACGTTGATCATCACGTTCTTCTCGCCCACCTCGTGGGGAAGGGCGCGTGCGTAGGAGGTCAGGCGACCGTTCTCATCGCTCTCGATCAGAATGTCGTCCTCGTTGAGCATACCTGCCGTCACGTCCATCTTCTTTGCCACGAACGTGATGTCAGCCTCCTTGGCGACGTGCTGCTCGACCAGTGCGGTCAGATCCATATTGCAGATGACGTTGCCGTCACACAGCACGATATAGTCCTCGGGACAGCGGCGGACGAAGTCGAGCGTCGCCATCATCGCGGTCAGACGGGTAGAATAGGACTGCTGATAGTGGATGTGATCTGCGCCCGAGAAGTAGGGGGGCAGGATGCGGATACCGCCGCTGCGACGCGCCAGATCCCAGTCCTTGCCCGTGCCGATGTGGTCGAGCAGGGATTTGTAGTTGAAGTCGGTGGCGATGCCGATGTTGGTGATGCCCGCGTTGACCATATTGGAGAGCGGGAAGTCGATCAGGCGGTAACGACCGCCGAAGGGTACGCTGGACAGACTGCGGCGACGAGTCATCTCGGGCAGTCTGTTGCGGTGAAGATTGGATAAGATCAAGCCTGCAATATTCATATCGTTATGCCTCCTTAAAGCTCGCTGATCATCTGTCCGTCGGGAATGACCGTGCCCGAGGGGACCTTGACGCCCATACCGATGACGGTGATGTCGGTCGCGCTCTCCTGCGGTGCGCCGATCTTACAGCCCGCGCCGATATCCACGCCCTCGTCGAGGATGGTGTAGTTGACGGTCGCGCCCTCGCCGATGACGGTATCGCCCATAATGACGCTGTCCTTGACGTAAGCGCCGTACATCACCTTGACGCCCGAGCCGAGCACGCAGTTCTTGACCGTGCCGTGGATCTCGCAGCCCTCGGTGATGGACGAATTGTCGATGATGGCCGTGTTGCCGACGAACTGGGGCTGCTCTGCGTGGTGACGCGAGTAGATGCGCCAGTTCTCATCCGAGACGTTGAGCACGGGCGTATCGCCGAGCAGATCCATATTGGCCTCCCACAGCGAGCGGATGGTACCGACGTCCTTCCAGTAGCCCTCGAAGGGATATGCCATCATCTTCTCGCCTGCCGCCAGCATCGTGGGAATGATGTTCTTACCGAAGTCGTTGGCGGAGTCGGGATCAGCCGCGTCGGCAACCAGATACTCGAACAGCTTCTTCTTGTTGAAGATGTAGATGCCCATAGAGGCCTTGGTCGAGTCGGGATTCTTGGGCTTCTCGGTGAACTTGTAGATGGTGCCGTCCTCGTGTGCGCTCATAATGCCGAAGCGCGAGGCCTCCTCAAGCGGTACCTCCAGCACGGCGATGGTGCAATCCGCGCCCGTCTCCTTGTGGTAGGCGAGCATCTTGGCGTAGTCCATATGGTAGATATGGTCACCCGAGAGAATGAGGACGTAATCGGCATTGTACTGCTCGATAAACTCCATATTCTGATAGATGGCGTTGGCGGTACCCTTGTACCAATCCGCGCCGTTCTGTCCCTGATAGGGGGGCAGGATCTTGACACCGCCGACGTTGCGGTCCAGATCCCACGGCAGACCGTTGCCGATATACTCGTTGAGCACGAGCGGCTGATACTGGGTGAGCACACCTACCGTGTCCAGACCTGAGTTGATGCAGTTGGACAGCGGGAAATCGATGATACGGTACTTACCGCCGAAGCGCACGGCGGGCTTGGCGGTCTTTTTGGTCAGCGCGTAAAGACGGCTGCCCTGGCCGCCTGCGAGCAGCATAGCGACACATTCTTTCTTTTGATGCATGATGGTTCCTCCTCGTATTGTTTATATATGATGATGTGATATAAATTGGGGACAAACGTTATTGGTTGCGCGGCGCTCTGCGCGGCTTTTTGCGCTCGCATACCAGCATGACGGCGGACGTGCCCGGCAGGTCGAGCACGATGCTCTGCTCGTGTCGCTGCCACGGGATATCCTCGCTGTCGAGCGGCTCTGCGTTGATCAGACCGCCGCCGCCAAACTCGGTCGCATCCGAGGTGAACACCTCGCGGTATCTGCCGCGGTCGGGCACGCCCAAACGGAAGCCTCGGCGGTCGACGGGCGTGAAGTTGAGCAACACGATCAGCTCGCGCACGCGGTCGCTCTTGTTTTTCGGTCGCGTCCTGCGGCGGAAGGCGAGGATGCTCTGATCGGCGTTGTCGGCGTCGATCCATTCAAAGCCGTCCCAGCCGTCGTCGGCATCCCAGAGCGCTCTGTGCTCGAGATAGAAATGGTTGAGCGCGGCGAAATAGCGCTGCATCGCGGCGTGCAGATCGTAGTCGAGCAAGAACCACTCGATCTCGCCCTCATAGTCCCACTCGCGGAACTGACCGATCTCGTTGCCCATAAAGCTCAGCTTTTTGCCCGGATGGGTCATCTGCCAAGCGTAGAACAGTCGCTCGCCCGCGAACTTGTGCCAGTAGTCGCCCGGCATACGGTCGAGGAAGGACAGCTTGCCGTGGACGACCTCGTCGTGCGAGATGGGCAGGACGTAGCGCTCCGAAAAGGCGTAGGTCAGCGAGAAGGTGGTCTTGCTGTGATGATGCTTGCGGTAGAGCGGATCGACGAGCGCATAGTCGAGCGTGTCGTTCATCCAGCCCATATTCCATTTGAGCGAGAAGCCAAGCCCCTGCTCGTCCGTGATGCCGCCGAAATCACCCGACTCCTCGGCGATGGTCAGCACGTCGGGATGCGTATGGTGCAGATGATCGTTGAGCTTTTTGAAAAAGGCGATGGACTCGAGGTTGCGGTTGTCGCCGTAGACGTTGGGACACCACTGCTCGGGCTTTTTGTCAAAGTCCAGATACAGCATCGCGGCGACGGCATCGATGCGGAGTCCGTCGGCGTGATATTGCTCGATCCACCAGAGTGCGTTGGAGATGAGGAAGCATTGCACCTCCTCGCGTCCGACGTCGAAGC
>JAGBTR010000042.1 GCA_017631215.1 Clostridia bacterium
CTCGCTGGGCGAGCTGAGCTGCAAGATCCTCGCGCCGCTGAACGACTATTCCAACACCAACGATCAGAGCATCATCCTCCGCGCCACCTACGGCGAGGTCTCGATGCTGTTTACGGGCGACGCCGAGGGCAATCTTGAGGGTAAGTCCGAAAAGGACGTTCTTGCATTCTACCGCGCGGACGAGCTGCAGTGCGATTTCTTGAAGGTCGGTCACCACGGCTCGGATACCTCAAGCAACCCCGCTCTGCTTGCCGCCGTCCAACCCAAGCTCGCCGCCATCTCGTGCGGTGAGGGCAATAAGTACGGTCACCCCATCCAAAGCACGCTCGACGCGCTGGATGCCGTTGGTGCCACCGTCTATCGCACCGACCTTGCGGGAGACCTCGTCTTCAGCTGCGATGGGGATGGTATTTGGTATGTGAAATAAGGAGTACGAGGGGGGAACTTTTTTGAAAAAAAGGTCCCCCCTGTCCCCCCTTCCAAAAACTGAAACACATTGGGAGAGCCTCTCGCGGTAACGGGGCAAAAAGCAGAATAAAAAAAGCGCTCGCCGTACGAAACACATACGGCGGGCGCTCTTTTTTCGGGTCTATTCCTTCTTCAAATATATCCAAAGTTTTTGAGGGGGCGTGGGGGTACTTTTTACAAAAAGTACCCCCACACGTTCTCCCCTCCTCAATCCACGTCCTCGACGACGGTCTCGGGGCGGACGTCGAGCAGCTCGGGATGCTCGATCATTTTATTGATGTACTTAAACGCCGAGGCGTAGTAGAAGCCATCGCAGATACGCTCATCGGTGACGACCTTCATATCGATATACTTACGCTTGACCATCTCGCCGTTGCGATCCATTTCGAGCTTATAATATTTCTTGCCGAAGGAAAGGAAGACGGGCAGGTTACCGAAATTATAGATATGGTGGTAGATGGGGGGGATGCCGAGCGAGCCCATACTGGTGGCGATCATCGAGCCGTAGAAGGGCAGGTCGGGGAGCAGGCAGATGCCGTGGTAATCGAACCACTTGACCACGCTGACGACGAAGCGCAGAAGGAAGCGGGGGAACTTGGTGAAGAAGTCCATGATCTTATCAAAGCCGCTCTTGGATTCTGCGTCCGCCTGGTTCGCCTGAACGACGGCGTTGAACTTCTCGTAGATCTCGGCTGCCGTGTCGTCGGGCTGCACCTTGACCTGAATGGAGGTGTCGGGCGCGTCGAGTCTCATGCTCTTTTTGATGGTCATGACCAGCACGATCTCCTTACGGGCATAGATGCGCTGACCGCTGACGTAACGGTTGATGGCGGGATACTGCGAGACCGCACGCACGTAGGCGGCGTTGAGCAGGTGCATAAAGTTGAAGTTCTCATAGCCCTCGCGGTTCTTTTTGTGACAGTACTTGTCCGCCTCGGTCACGTCGAACGAGGTCGTGAAATAGTTGAGCGCGTCGTTGCGCTCGGGCATAATGAAGGGCATCAGGCGCGTCATCGGCTGAATGGTGCGGAGTCTGCGACCGTCCTTGCGGTCACCCCATCTGCGGCGGCGCTTGGGTGCGACGTAGCGCGTCTCCGTCACCTCGGCGGGCGTCTCGGCAGGAGCATCCTGCACTGCTACGTTGTTTTCCATCTCGGTCATATAGATCGTTTCCTTTCAATGTGAGTATACAAAGGTTTGATTTTGACAAAACATCGAACGACTTGTGAATAATATGTTACAAATCATCCTTATCATTATAACGAAATTATGTTGACTTGTCAAGTATTTTGCGCAAAAAAGCGCGAGGCATCTTGCATTGTGCCTCAAAATGTGATATACTGAACGCAGATAAGCAAACGGAGGTTAGGTATGAAGCACGTTGATATATACACGGACGGCGCCTGCCGCGGCAATCCCGGGCGGGGCGGCTGGGGCGCCATCCTCGTCTATGGCGGGGTGGAAAAGGAGCTGTCGGGCGGTGAGAGAGAGACGACCAACAACCGCATGGAGCTGACCGCCGTCATCTCGGCGCTGTCGGCGCTTCGTGAGAGCTGCGAGGTCACGCTGACCTCGGATTCCAAGTACGTCATCGACGCCGTCACCAAGGGCTGGGCGGTCTCGTGGCGCGCCAAGGGCTGGCGCAAGGCGGACAAGTCCCCTGCCCTCAACGTCGATCTGTGGGAGCAGCTGCTCGCTCTGCTGGATCAGCACAAGGTCACCTTCGTCTGGGTACGCGGTCACAACGGTCACCCCTACAACGAGCGCTGTGACGAGCTGGCGACCACCTTCGCGGACAGCTTGACCGATTGAGGCGATGGTCACAAAGAAGACAAGGACAGCTCTTTCTGCCCTTGTTTCTTTATTTAAAAAACAAAAATATATTCTCAGCAAGGTGGAGAATGTACGAGGTAATATAGCCTCATCACCAGTCGGATCATACGCCCACAAAAAGGGATCGCAAAAAACGCGATCCCTTTTTATTTGATCAAAAATTATTCTGCCGAGGATCCATTCAATGTAGCGATGACAGGCGAATTGCCGAACACAACCACATTTCCCCGGCGAACGCAAACGCCGCCGTCTATCTTGGATACATATTCGCGGCGATTGCTTTCCAGCCATTCGGCATCACGCGCATCAGAAAGCTCATAAATATAGGTCCATTCCAATGTGGGTACGGCTGTATTTTGGTTGGTAATATGCACGACAGAAACAATATCGCCCTCCAACTCGATCTTTGCTTTGATAGAATCGATCATCTGCTCGTCATATACCTGTGCATAATAGATCTCAGGATCAAAGCACTCTACAACATCATCAACACGAAGCTCGTCATCAACCTCCACGAACTCCGCAGGTGCCGTCGGCTCGGTCGGTACATCGGTGTCAGGCAGATCGGGGATTTGCGCATCTTGATTCCCACAAGATACTGCAACGCACATAAGCATCACGACCAAGCACATAAAAAGAGTATTTCTTTTCATTTTCAGTTCCTCCTCTTATAAAAAATTCATATCGTTCAAAAGGATCGCCAAGCGCTTCCTTATGTATATTATACTCAATCTTTGAGTGTTTGTCAATACTCAATTTTAGAGTATGGTAAACTTCTTACACAACCAGAGGTAAGGAGTGCGCTATGGATTATCGAACAAGAATGAGAAATCTCCGCGAGGACAGCGACCTGACGCAGCGCGAGGTCGGCGCGATCATCAACAAATCACAGCAAGGATACAGCCACATCGAGGACGGTCGTGCGGAATTGAAGATTGACGACCTGATCAAGCTTTGCAAATTTTACCGTGTCAGTGCCGATTATTTCATTGGCATCTCAGATCAGAAATAACAATCATTGATCATCCCCGCTTCTGTCAGCTTAGACACGAATTCGTCTGGTAGTTGATACGCTACATCAACGTCAACACAATACCATACATTGTCTATCAAATAAATGCTCTTGTGAGCGGTTATCATTGGGATATCCTTCATGTAAAAATCAACGGTTGCGGATTTTGTATATTTCTCGCGTGCAATATAATGATCGTAATCCACCTTATCCGTCCCAAGAAAGGCCGATGTGAATTCAAATTCGAAAGAACCGCCGTTTAATACACAAACGATCGTGTCGCTGTATAGATCTTCTCTTAAATAAACAAAAGTTCCTTGCATAGCGGAAGAGGTGCCGCCCATGATAAAGCTTGGGTCCTTATCCGTTTTTACATAATAATAGCTATTGGCAAAGAATGGAAAGTTACTGGTTTGACCAAGCAAAATGTCTTCTTTTGTTATGTCGATCTCACAATCTCCGCTAAGTTCTTGAACCAAAATATACTTGTTGTTTTGGTATATGAGTGTGCCTTCTTCCTCGCCGCGAGAAAAGCCATCTACAGGGTCAATCATATTTCCCGATACAGAGTATTTTAGAGCTTCAACAGCCGAACAAGAAGCAAGTGAAAAGCAAAATAATATAACAATAGCTATTGACAATATTTTTTTCATCATTAGCCCTCCGCTTGTTAATTTCTTCACTCCTCCACGATCCGAACGGGCACGCACAGAACGCCGCCGACGCTATTGAGAGACCCATATTCGACCTCGCTGACCACCATCGGGCTGTCACAGCCGACGTACAGCCAAAAGCCGTGGTCATCGGGGCAGGCGATGCGCGCCTTCATAGGCACGGGCGTGCCGCGCAGCTCGACCGCCTCACCAAAGAGGAACGCCGCCATAAAAGC
>JAGBTR010000278.1 GCA_017631215.1 Clostridia bacterium
ATGGCGGATTCGTCACTTATCTTGGCGCGCGGCTACCTCTGCGTGTGCTCACAGCACCGAGCGGGCAGAGAAGGCGTGCCGTGTGTGTGTTGGATGACGAGACTGCACCGACCGCGCTGACCGTCTATCTCAAGGGCGAGGCGGACGTGCAAGCGGTCGAGAGCGCCGTCTTGGCATGGAAAAAGGAGCGCCTACTCGCGCTGGTCGAGCAATGTCGAAAAACGGTGGTCGAGCCGAGCTTTGCCCGCGTTTTGCCTCGCTACGATCGCCCTTCTGTGCGCTATATCACACAGCCGAATGCCATCCGCATCCACGCGATGACTAGCCGATGGGGAAGCTGTAATCATAGCAAGGGCAACTTGAATTTCAACCTGTGGTTGATAAACACCCCGATGCGTTGTATCGAATACGTGGTTGTCCACGAAAATGCTCATTTTATCCATCCCGACCACTCACCAAAATTCCACGCACTTCTGGACGCACTGATGCCCGATTGGCGCGCACGACGTAAGGAGCTCAACGACACTCCCATTCCGCGTAACGAATGACAGCGCGCAATATCGATTTTACATCATCATTTCCAAGGAAATATTATGCTTTATGAAAGGGACAAGACTATGAACGTCAATGATATTCAACACTACGCACAATCGCTGTTTCGCTTCATTGAGGATTCCCCGACGGCCTACGGTACGGTCGATACGCTGAAAAAGGTGCTTCTCGAGCACGGCTTTACCGAGCTTTTCGAGCACCGTCCGTGGCAGCTGGAGGCGGAAAACGGCTATTTCGTCACGCGCAATGGGTCTTCCATCATCGCTTTTCGCACGCCTGCGCAGACGGCGGCACTTCGCGGCTATCAGATCATCGCCACGCACAGTGACTCGCCCTCGTTCAAGCTCAAGCCGATATTTGAAAAGCGCGCCGAGGGGGGCTGTGTGCAGTGGAACGTCGAAAAATACGGCGGTATGATCTGCTCGTCCTGGCTGGATCGACCGCTGTCGGTCGCCGGCCGCGTGGTCGTTGAGGATGCAAGCGGTATCCGCACTGTGCCGGTGCATCTGCGCCGCGACGTCGCGCTGATCCCGAACGTTGCGATCCATATGGATCGATCGGTCAACGAGGGAAAATCCTTCAATCCGCAGGTCGATATGCTCCCGCTGGCAGGCTTGAATGGCAAGGGAGCACCGCTTCTGTCGCAGATTGCCGCCGAGCTTGGTGTGGATGAGAAAAGCATCGTCAGCCACGATCTGTTTTTGTACGTGCGTGACAGCGGCAAGTGTTGGGGGCTTGGCAACGAGTTCCTTTCCGCGCCTCGTTTGGATGACCTGATGTGCACCTATGCGGCGCTGGAGGGCTTCCTTGACGGCTCGCACCCGAACGTCATTCCTGTTCTTGCCGTGTTTGATAACGAAGAGATCGGCAGCAGCTCACGCCAGGGCGCGGCATCCTCCTTGCTCCGTGATACACTGTCGCACGTTGACCGCGTATGGATGGGTACGGAGGATTCGTTTGGATGCCATTTGGCAAGCAGTTGTTTGGTTTCGGCCGATAATGCTCACGCCGTGCATCCCAACCATCCCGAATATGCCGACGCACAGAATCGCCCCGTGATGGGTGGTGGCGTCGTCATCAAGACCAATGCCGCACAGCGCTATGCGACCGATGCCATCAGCGAGGCGATCTTCAAGCGCGTCTGCGCCCGCGCGGGCGTTGCTACACAGAGCTTTGCCAACCGCTCGGATATGGCGGGCGGCTCGACGCTGGGCAACATTGCCGTATCCGATCTGCCGTGTCTGACGGTGGACATCGGGCTTGCACAGCTGGCAATGCACTCGGCCTACGAGACGGCGAGCGCAGAGGATCTGGTCAGTATGATCCACGCCGCCCGCGCCTTTTACGATACCTCGATCGAGGCGCAGAGCGACGGCGATTATCGCGTGGACACACAAGGATAAGCGCAAAAGAATCGCGACACGCACCAAAAATAGCCAACATTCTTCGTTGAATAAACATCGCGTATGACCGACAATACTCTTTTTTGACGGGAAATGGACTGTCAAGCGTTGACAGGATCGTCAAAAGGAGTAGAAAAATGTATCATCATAAAGTGGAAATATGCGGTGTCAATACCTCTGAGCTGACCGTGCTGTCGGATGCAGAGAAAAGAGAGCTGCTGCTCAAGACCAAGCAGGGCGACCGTGAGGCTCGCTCGCGGCTCATCTGCGGTAATCTGCGGCTGGTGCTCAGTATCATTCAACGCTTCACCGGGCGGCGAGAAAATCTGGACGACCTCTTTCAGGTGGGCTGTATAGGCCTTGTCAAGGCGGTCGACAATTTTAACGTCGAGCTGGACGTGAAATTCAGCACGTACGCCGTTCCGATGATCATCGGTGAGATCCGTCGTTATCTGCGCGACAACAGTACCATTCGCATCAGCCGTTCGGTGCGCGACCTTGCTTACCGTGCGCTCCAGGTGCGCGAGGAGTGGATACGTGACAAGCAGACCGAGCCCGACGTCTCGCAGATCGCCGAGGCGTTGGGAGAGAAGCGCGAGGCGGTACTGCGCGCAATGGAGGCCATTGTAGAGCCAATCTCGCTGTACGAGCCCGTGTTCACCGAGAACGGCGATTCGGTCTACGTGATGGATCAGCTGCGCGACAGCAGCAGCGACAGCTCGGACGAGGCGTGGCTGGAGAATATTCTCTTGCGCGACGCGATGCAGACGCTCAACGACCGCGAGCGCAATATTTTGGTCAAGCGCTTCTATCACAACAAAACCCAGATGGAGATCGCCGATGAGATCGGCATCTCGCAGGCGCAGGTCTCGCGGCTTGAAAAGGGCGCACTCGAGCATCTGCGGAGTCATATGTAGCATAAAAGAACGACCTTACTCCAAGCACGGAGCAAGGTCGTTCTCTTTACTTGATTGGTGCTATGCTTGCATTACCGTTGTCCAGCGTAAGCAGGTGCTGTGCGATGCGGAGATCACGCTTGTCGTGCGTGACAAGGACGGTCGTCTTGCCTTGCCGTACCTCGCGGATGAGGTCGAGCATCTGCTCGTGAAGCGTCTCGTCCAAGCCGCGGAAGGGCTCGTCCAAAAGCAGCAGATCGGCGTCGACGGCCAGCGCACGGGCCAAAGCGACGCGCTGCCTCATACCGCCCGACAGCGTCGAGGGGAAGGCGGTGCATTCATCGGCGAGACCGACACGCGTGAGCCATTCTCTTGTAAGCGGAAGGGTGGCTCGTGTGTCCGAGAGCACGAGATTGACGTTCTCCTCGGCGGTCAGCCAAGGGAGCAGAGCGGTGTCCTGAAACACGAAAGCGAGGCTGTCTGTTTCACGCGTAACATTTCCCATATCGGGGGAAATAATGCCCGCGAGCAGACGAAGAAGTGTCGTTTTTCCGCTCCCCGATGCACCCATCACCGCGGTCGTTTCGCCCGGCGGCAGAGTGAGGGAGAAGGCGTCGAATACCGTTTTTTTGTCCTTTTCCGAGGAAAAGGTGAGTGTGACTTGATCGAATGCGGGCATCAGATTGCCTCCTTTCCGCCGTCTGTCACGGGCTGCTCGGTGGTAAGTGCGGCGTGGCGCGTACGGCGTCCGATCGTGCGGAAGGCGCGGCGCGTCAGCCACTCAAGCAAGAGGCTGAGCACGATGACAACGAGCGTCCAGGCAAATAGGTCGGTCGTTTCCAAATACAGCTTGGATTCGTAGAGCTGCTTACCGATGGAGAGCGCGGGAAGCGCCAGTACCTCGGCGGCCACGCCCGCCTTCCACGCAAGTCCGATCGACGACTCGCACGCCGACAGAAAATAGGGAAGTACGGCGGGCAGATAGATGCGACGGATGC
>JAGBTR010000043.1 GCA_017631215.1 Clostridia bacterium
CTTAAGCGAGGCAAGCGGTGTTGCCGATGCGACCGCGTCCGCCGCCGACAACCAGAATCGGTCGTAAGCGGGCGTGAATCTCGTCATATTGCTCGCAAACGCAAGCATCAGAAAGGCGCGACCCGCCAGTGCGGGATTCATAAAATTCTTGCCGATGCCGCCAAAGACCTGCTTGACCAGCACGATTGCGAACACACAGCCCAGCGCCGCCTGCCACAGCGGCATCGCCACGGGCAGATTGAGTGCGAGCAAAAGGCCCGTCACGGCGGCGGACAGATCGCCCGTCGTCACCTCGCGGTGCCAGATCTTTTGCGTAATTCCCTCAGCAAGCATACAACTCAGCACGCAGACGAGCATCATCCAAAGTGCGCGCGTACCGAACACGTAGATGCCCCAAACCGAAGCGGGCGCCAAGGCAATGAGGACGTCCATCATAATGCTTGCCGTCGTATCCTTGCCTCGAATATGCGGCGAGGGCGAGACGGTCAAAAGCCGTTTTTCATTGGTCTGTTGATTCATTTCGCTTCTCCCCTCACTTCTTTTGCGCATCCTTGGCACGCTCAGCCGCCTGCTTCTGACGGATCGCTCCCTTGGCGGCACGGATATACTGAACGATCTCCACGCCTGCGGGGCAACCGTACGAGCAGCTGCCACATTCCACGCAGCTCATAATATCGTATTTCAGCGCCTCGTCAAACTGTCTTTTACGGGCAAGATCGGTCAGTTCAAACGGCATCAGGTGCATCGGGCAACGGTTGGCACAGCGACCGCAATGGATGCAGGCGCTATGATTCAGCGTCGGACGCACGAAATCCTCCGACAAGAACAGCACGGCCGACGTGCCCTTGGTCACGCTTCCCTCCAGATCCCACTGTGCCGCGCCCATCATCGGGCCGCCGTTGATGACCTTTTCGGGTATTTTGACAAAGCCGCCGCACTCCTGCGCCAGATTGGCATAGCTCATACCGACGGGGGCAAGCAAATTGCCCGGCTGTGCGATACAGTCGCCGTCCACCGTCACGCGACGCGAAATCAGCGGCATACCGTCAAAGAAGGCGCGCTTGACGGCCGCGCACGTCTCTGCGTTGAAAATGATGCAACCAACGTCCACGGGCAGCTTGCCTGCGGGAATTTCCTTTTTCATCAAGGCGTAGATGAGCTGACGCTCGTCGCCCTGCGGGTATTTGGTCTTCATCACGGCAATGGTGACGCGCTTGCCGCCGAGCAGCTCCTCGCCGCGCGTGCGGACGATCTCCTCAAGCGTCTTAACCGCGTCCATTTTGTTATCCTCGATGGCGACCGTGGCCTCGTCCAGCCCCAACGCGCACAGCAGCACGCGCACGCCCAGAAGCAGCGTTTCGGGCTCCTCCAGCATCAAGCGGTGGTTGGCCGTAATAAAGGGCTCGCACTCGGCGCAGTTGACGATCATATGTTGGGTGCGACCCAGCGCACCGCGCAGCTTGGCGTAGGTCGGGAAGGTTGCGCCGCCCATACCCGAGATGCCTGCCTCGCGCACGATCTCGACGATCTCCTCGCCCGAGCAGTCCTCCGGGACGCGATCGCGCGGACAAACGTCGGGCGACAGCTCGTTCTGACCGTCGTTTTCGATCACGACGCTCTGCATCGGCACGCCCTGCGCGTTATTGATGGACTTGATCTCCTTGACCGTGCCGGAAACACTGCTGTGCACGGGACAGCCCAGTCCCTCGGCGACCTCACCGATGATCTGACCGACCAGCACACGCTCGCCCACCTCGACCGTCGGCTTGGCGTGAGCACCGATGTGCTGTGACAGCGGGATCGCCACCGTCTGCGGAGCATCCGCTACACGCACGGCACACGCCGCCGTATTCTTATATTCATTGACGTGAGTGCCGCCCTTGAATGTAAATCTCAACGATATATCCTCCGTTAAAGTTCTAACAATGCCAATGTTTTTTGACAAAAGTTCTCCATATACTATTATAGTGAAATCCGACCCTTTTGTCAAGGTTCGCGCCACCGAAAAGTACCGAAATACGGCGGTTTGTTTTGGCAACTGTGTTACTTTCCGTTAAGAGTTTGACAATACACCGCAAAAAAGTCGGGAGAGCCCTTGCAGAGCCCTCCCTTGCGTATTATTCCTTGGTCAGCTTGGCATAGGTTGCCATCAGCTTTTTGGTGCCGACGTTATCAAACGCGACCTCGAACAGCACGTCCGCGCCCAGCGGCTGAGCGGACAGAATGACACCGCCGCCAAAGACGGGGTGCTTGACGCGGTCGCCCGCCGAAAAGCTTGCGGCCGCCGAACGTCCCGCCGCACGGTTGGCCGCCGATACCAACGGCTTACCGATCGTAATATCGTTGCTCCGTGCATTCGGCGTGCGCGAGATCGGCGTTCTTGCTCCCGTACCGCCGCCCCACGCGCCGCTTCTCGAAAATCCACCGGCAGACGCTCCGGCAGTGCTTGTCTCGCAGGAACGCTCAACCAGTGCCTCGGGAATCTCCGAGACAAAGCGCGAGACGGGATTGTACGTCGTCGAGCCGTAGATCAGGCGGTTCTTGGCGTGCAGGATGTACAGCTCACGCTTGGCACGCGTGATGGCGACGTAGGCAAGTCGTCTCTCCTCCTCCATCTCGTCGTTGCTTGCCGTGATGGTCTGCATTCCGGGGAAGATACCGTCCTCCATACCGGGCAGAAAGACAACGGGAAATTCCAGACCCTTGGCCGAGTGAATGGTCATCATAACGACCGCATCGGCCGTATCGTCGTAGCGGTCGACGTCGGCAACCAGCGCGTTCTCCTCAAGGAAGCCCGTCAGCGTGGGCTCGTCCACCGACTTGCAATACTCAACCACGTTCGACTTGAACTCCTCAAGGTTCTCAAGTCGGTCCTCTTCCTCCTTGCCCGCATCGAT
The DNA here is from genome assembly GCA_017631215.1 of Clostridia bacterium. GTDB lineage: Bacteria > Bacillota > Clostridia > Oscillospirales > CAG-272 > SIG644. The sequence continues at coordinate 2,898 of JAGBTR010000043.1, forward strand.
GAGCATCTGGCGGTAGCCCGAGCGATCCAGCACCTGGTCGATGAGCGTAGGAAGCTCGACCTTGCCGATCAGCGCGCTCAGCTCCTCGATCATACGGGTAAAGGCGACCAGCGTGGCGGCAGAGCGCTGCAGTGCAACGTAAGAGGGCGCGTGCGCCATCACGTCGAACAGCGTCATACCCTGCTCTGCCGCGATGGCCTCGACCGCCTCGAGCGTGCGGTCACCGATCTTGCGGCGCGGCTCGTTGATGATGCGGAGCAATCTTTCGCGGTCGGCGTGGTTGTTGATGAGCTGAAGATACGCCACGAGGTCGCGGATTTCCTTACGGTCCGAGAAGCGCACGCCGCCCAGCATACGGTAAGGCACCGCGCTCTTGGCAAAGGCGCGCTCAATGGCGTTGGATTGGGCATTGGTACGGTACAGCACGGCGAAATCGCGATAGCTCAGCTCCTTTTTCGCCACGCGGCGGTTGACCTCGTCGACGACAAAGCGCGCCTCGAGATTCTGGTCGTCGAGCTGTCGCAGATGAATGCGCTCGCCCTCGCCCGCCGCCGTCCACAGCCGCTTACCGCGTCGTCCCGTGTTGTTGGCGATGACGGCGTTGGCGGCATCGAGAATGTTCTGCGTCGAGCGATAGTTGCGCTCCAGCTTGATGACGCGGGCGGTCGGGAAGATCTTGTCAAAGGTGAGGATGTTCTCGATGGTCGCGCCGCGGAAGCGGTAGATGCTCTGGTCGTCGTCACCGACCACCATCAGATTGTTATAGCCTGCCGATAGAAGCTGTGTCAGCGCGAGCTGTGCCTGGTTGGTGTCCTGGAACTCGTCCACGCAGACGTAGCGGAAGCGGCGCTGATACTGCGTGCGCACCTCCTCGTGCTCGCGGAGCAGACGCACCGTCTGCATAATGATGTCGTCAAAATCCATCGCGCCCGACGCAAGCAGCTGTGTCTGATACGCCTCGTAGACCTTGGCCACCTTGGAAAGACGGTAGTCCGAGCCCGCCTCGGTCGCATAGGCCGCGGGGTCGAGAAGGCGATCCTTGGCGCGGCTGATGGCACTCATCACGCTCTTGATGGGAAACTGCTTTTCGTCGATATTGCACTTTTTCATTGCGGCAAGGATGGCCTTTTTGCTGTCATCCGTGTCGTAGATGGTGAACTCCTTGGGATAGCCCAGAAGCGTGCCGTGGACGCGCAGAATACGCATACAGATGGAGTGGAAGGTGCCCGCCCAGATGTCGTTGGCGATCGACTCATCCTCAAACGAGGCGCGAAGTCTTGCCTTGATCTCGCCCGCCGCCTTGTTGGTAAAGGTGATGGCGAGCATCTGCCACGGAGGGCAAGGATTGCTGATGAAATTGGGCAGCATATGCTCGATGTCCTCGCGCGGCAGCTCTACCGCACGCTCGAGCTGATCAACCTGCCCATCGGTCATATCGAAGGGCATATAATTGGTCTCATAGGCGTTGCCATAGCGGATGATAAAGGCGATGCGCTTGACAAGCACCGTCGTCTTGCCGCTTCCCGCGCCCGCGATGATGAGCAAGGGGTTGTTGACGGCAAAGATCGCCGCCCGCTGCTCGTCGTTAAGATCGCCGTAAGCGCGGTCAAACAGCGCGCGCTTGGCGGCAAGATATCTCTCGGTCAAATGTTGCATATATATAGTTCCCTTTCGGTCGGATTTGCATTTTATAGTATACCATAACAAGGGGAAAATTTCAAGCGGTTTTTGTGCCGCAGACGACCTTTTTTATCCGCATATCCTCATCGCAAGGGCGTCGATCCGTCCTCGTCCATCGCGCGGCAGGTCGCGCTCGAATGCGAAGGGCGCGGCGTCTTTGGATATGCACAAACGCCATAGCCGCTTGCGCCGCCGAGGGGCCTTGCCCTTGCAGGCGATGCAAGCAAAAAGAAGCCTTGCCCGATGGGCAAGGCTTCTTTTTGTTGGTGCCGGTGACCGGGGTCGAACCGGTACGGTATCGCTACCACTGGATTTTGAGTCCAGCACGTCTGCCAATTCCATCACACCGGCAAGCGTGACTTCGTGTCAAACGCATATAGTATAGCACATCTTGCTATCAAAAGTCAAGAGGTTTTCAAGATTTTGTTTCCGTCACTGCTTCTTTTTTGCGCGTGCGGTCAAAAGAGCGGCCGTCAGCGCACCGCCAACGCACACGATCACGGCTACAACGATCAGCGGATGCACGCCTTTTTTCTCCTCCGTCGGCGGCTCTGTGGGTTCGTCAGGCGACTCGACGGGCGGCTCGGTGGAGGGCTCCTCTGTCACGTCGGGATCTTGTGCCGGCGGCACATCCTCCGTCGGGATCGCATCATCCTTGGGCTCAGGGGCACGGATCAAGGCCGTCTCATAGTCCTTCAGCGCCTGCTCGGCGCGCGCCACCCGTGCGGTGAGATCGAAATCCATCCCGACCACACGCTGTGCCACGGTCAACGCATCCAATGCCCGTCGCGAGGCCTCGGTCAACCGCGCGAAGGTGCGGAAGTCGATCTTGTCAAGTCCCTGCGCCGTCATTGCATCCAACGCCTCGACCGTATCCAGCAGTGTCTTCATCGAGGCGATAACAGCCTCGCGCTCCTGCACCTGACGGTCGGTCAGACAAATCGAATCGAGCTTGAGCGTATAGCGGCTCGTCGGCGCAGAAAGACCGCGCCAATCGATGCCGATGTAATTCACCCCGTCAAGGGCGATCTCACCGCCCACCGCGCTCGCCATGCTCAGTGGCAGACAAACGTGATTCCAGCCCGTCACGGGGTCGTCCATCATCGAAAGCAGCAGCTGTGCGTCCCACGAAAGCGCATTTCGGTCGCCCCGCCCCGCGCTCGATATCACCAAGGAGCCGTCAAGCGTGAGCCCGACCATGGCGCGGTCAGACAGGTACACGTCAAGCTCCAGCGTGTCCATACCACTGCCATTCACCGCCGCATCGAGCTGTGCGGATGCTTGAACGTCCGCCGTGCCAAGACCGATCGATAGCGACGCATAGCCCGCAAGACGCTCGTTGCGGTCGGTCACAAATCCGCCTCCCCACGACGCATTACAGCCAAACAGCGGCACCTTGTGCTCACTTACCGCCATTTCAATGGCATTGAGCTCCGCCTCGGTCGCCACCTCATAGGTCACGTCCAGCACCACGTCCGCGCTGGGATGGATCGCACCGCCCCAGCCGCCCGAGGTATAAGAATCGGCGATTTTGACGTACAGCATGTCGAAATGATCGGAATCAACGAACGGGGTCAGATCAAAGGAGCGATGCTCCTGACTCAGACCGCCCCTGCCGTTGGCGTCCACCTCGCCGTACCAGCGGTAGGCCTCGGTATAATTCTCGCCGTCGGTCGAAACGAGCAAATGGAGCTGCTGATAGATCACACCCGACAGCTCAATTTTTTGAATGAAGGTCGTATTTTTCAGATCGAACCGATAAACGAGCTCGGCCTTCCCGTCCGCGAATCGGATACCTGAGGTATTGAAGTGCGCCTCCTTGACCAAATACGCCTGCTCCTGCTCGCTTCCGACGCGAAAGGTGTGCGTTTCGTGCATGATCTCACGCGCCTGCACACCGACCGTACCAGCAACAAACAAAAGCAGCACGGTCAAAATCAGCATCCCGATGCGTCTCACGTCGCACCTCCTTTCACCATTGATATATTCAGTATAACACACCGCTTCCCCGCTGTCAAGAAAGCGTTGGGCGGTCGTTCTTTTTTGGTTAATCACACCAAATAACACACGCCGCGTTTGTATAATCTCACCACAAAAGGGGCTCCGCGAAGAAGCCCCTTGAGATGGATCTTTATTCAGCCTTCTTTTTCTTCTTGACGATCACGATGACCACAACGACAGCGGCAACGACCACAACGGCAACCACAGCGATGATGACGGGGTTCAGACCGCCCTCCTCGGCAGGTGCATCGGGGGTGATAGGCTCATCAGGCGTGGTGGGCTCATCGGGCGTCGCGGGCTCGTCGGGTACGTCGGGCGTGGTGGGCTCTGCGGGAGCGTCAGGCTCGGCAGGCGTCTCTGGCTCTGCGGGCTTGTTGAGCTCCTCCTCGTACTTCTCAAGCGCACGGGTCACCGATCTCTCGATCTTACCAATGTCATAGGTTGCCTCAGCGGCGGCCTGCGTTGCAGTGTCTGCGGCAATGTACGCCTCGACAGCAGCGGCAAGCTGCGCCTTGACCGTCTCATAGTTCTCGGCAGTGATATCGCCCGACGAGATGTCTGCGATGGGAGCAAACAGCTCGGTCACAGCAACAGCGGCAGCCTTGGCCTGCTCGGCCTTGGGGCTGGTCGTAGAGAAATAGACGTTCTTGAACGCCAGCGTGAAGCCTTCACCGGCATTGAAGCCCTGGCTGTTAAAGATACGCATAAAGTTCCAATTTGCAACGTTGAAGCCGCTATCGCTCGTGGTGGACGAAAGATCCAGCTCAATGCGGTTCCAGCCTGCAACGACCTCGCCACCGACGTATTCGGTCAGCGTCTTTCTCCAGTTGCGCTCTTCCTTGTCCTGCGTACCGGACGAGGTCAGCTCAAGCCAGAACGTAACGCCCTCGACCATCGCAGGATCGGAAACGTACAGATCGAAGATCAGGTAACTCATACCCGTCAGATCGTAAGCCTCGACATCGGTCTTGGCAACTCTGTAATGGATCTTGACACCGTTGGTCGGCTTGGCACCATCACCGTTGGGGTTCTTCCAGCCGCCCTCGTTGAAGATCTCACCCGCGTAGGTGAAGCTGACAACGGGGTAGTCGTCCAGCGTCTCGTTGAGCACAGGCTCGGGGATACCGCTACCGCCCTCACCGGCCCAACCGGCAAGGTCGCTTCCGTCCGTGATGATAACACGGTTGACCTGCTCCTCCTCCGCGGCAACGCCAATGGCGAAGCACGAAACGAGCATCAATGTGGCAAGCATCAGCGCAAAAAACTTTTTCATTGCTTTTACCTCCAAAAACGTATACCACACCGCGTGTGTGGTTTATGCTTGTAGTATAGCACGACCGCCTATGCTTGTCAACAAAGTTCGCGTCGCCGTTGCGTTTTTTGTCACAAGTGCAAAAGTCGGAAAACGCATTTTTGTGCAAAGCAACCACGCAAACGACAAAGGGAGCCCTCATAAAGGGCTCCCTTATCATTTGGCAGAAAGATTACTGCTTCTTCTTCTTGATGATCACGATGACCACAACGACAGCAGCAACGACCACAACAGCGATCACAACGATCACGATGGGGTTGACACCACCCTTGGCGGGTGCGTCGGGCGTCGTGGGCTCGTCGGGCGTCGTAGGCTCATCGGGAGTCTCGGGCTCAGCAGGAGTCTCGGGCTCTGCGGGCGTCTCAGGCTCAGCAGGAGTCTCAGGCTCTGCGGGCTTGTTGAGCTCCTCCTCGTACTTCTCAAGCGCACGGGTCACAGCTCTCTCGATCTTGCCTGCGTCATAGGTCTCGGACAGAGCGTTCTGCGTAGCAACGTCAGCGGCGTTGAAAGCCTCGAAGGCGGCAGCAAACTGTGCCTTGATGGTCTCGTAGTTGTCAGCGTTGATGCTGCCCGACGAGATATCCGCGATGGGGGCAAACAGCTCAAGCAGAGCGGCAGCAGCAGCCTTAGCGGCCTCAGCCTTGGGGCTGGTCGTAGCAAAGTAGATATCCTTGAATGCGAACTTGATACCATCCTCGCCGGCCTCGAAGCCCTCGGAGTTATGGATACGCATAAAGTTCCAGTTCTCGGGCTTGAAGCCGTTATCGCCGCTGAAGGACGACAGATCCAGCTCGATGTGGTTCCAGCCTGCAACGACCTCGCCACCTACGTAGAAGGACAGGGGCTGCTTCCAGTTACGCTCCTCAACGTCGGCCTTGCCGGTCGAGGACAGCTCGACCCAGAGATTAACGCCCTCAACCTTTGCGGGGTCGGAAACGTACCAATCAAAGATCATGTAGTTCATACCGGTCAGATCGTGCGCGGTGGTCTCGGTAGCAGCGGCCTTGTAGTGCATCTTGACACCGGTCGTGCCCTCGGGTCTGTTCCAACCGCCGTTGCTGTGAACGGTACCGTAGTAGGTAAAGGAAACGGCTCCCAGCTCCTCGTCGATAACGGCGTCAGCAAGGCCTGCCTCACCAACCCAACCGTCCAGCGCGCTGCAATCCGTGATCGGGACGCGATCGGTTGCCACATCCTCCTCTGCGGCTACGCCGATAGCGAAGCACGAAACGAGCATCAATGCGACAAGCATCAAAGCAAAAACTTTTTTCATTGTTTTTTCCTCCAAAAATGTACGCCACACATCGTGTGGTTTATGCTTGTAGTATAGCACAATCGTCCATAGTTGTCAATGCTTTTTGTGCCCGTCTTTTGCTTTTTGTAACATCTGCAAAAGATGCGACTTGGCTTTTTGTGCAACTCGACAAATTTCAAAAAAAGAGCCCCTTGAAGGGACTCTTTTTTGATTTAGATATTGCAAATATCACTGCTTTTTCTTCTTAACGATCACAATGACCACAACCACAGCCGCGATGACCACAACGGCGATCACAACGATCACGATGGGGTTGACACCACCCTTGGCGGGCGCGTCGGGCGTCGTGGGCTCGTCAGGCGTCGTAGGCTCATCGGGAGTCTCGGGCTCTGCAGGAGTCTCGGGATCTGCGGGAGTCTCGGGCTCTGCGGGCGTCTCAGGCTCCGCAGGAGTCTCAGGCTCTGCGGGCTTGTTGAGCTCCTCCTCGTACTTCTCAAGCGCACGGGTCACAGCTCTCTCGATCTTACCTGCGTCATAGGTCTCGGTAACAGCGTCCTGCGTTGCAGTGTCAGCGGCATTGAAAGCCTCGAAAGCAGCAGCAAACTGTGCCTTGATGGTCTCGTAGTTGTCAGCGTTGATGCTGCCCGTCGAGATATCCGCGATGGGGGCAAACAGCTCAATCAGAGCAGCAGCGGCAGCCTTAGCGGCCTCTGCCTTGGGGCTGGTCGTTGCGAAGTAGATATCCTTGAATGCGAACTTGATTCCCTCTTCGCCGGCCTCGAAGCCATCGGCGTTGTGGATACGCAGGAAGTTCCAGTCCTCGGGACGGAAGCCGTTGTCACCGGACTGGGAATCGAGTGCGATCTCAAAGTGGTTCCAGCCTGCCTCAAGAGCCTCGCCCTTCAGAGCGCTCAGGGGCTTCTTCCAGTTGCGCTCCTCCTTATCGGGAGACTTCATCGAGGTCATCTCAATGTAGAAGTTAACACCCTCAACCTTGGCAGGATCGGAGACATACATATCGAAGATCATGTAGTTCATACCCGTCAGATCGTAGGTCGGAGTCTCGGTCTTGAAGATCTTGTAGTGCATCTTGACACCGGTCGTGCCCTCGGGTCTGTTCCAACCGCCGTTGCTGTGAACGGTACCGTAGTAGGTAAAGGAAACAACGCCCAGCTCCTCGTCAAGGACAGCGTCAGCAAGACCTGCCTCACCTTCCCAACCGTCCAGCGTGCTGCAATCCGTGATCACGACGCGATCGGTTGCCTCACCCTCCTCTGCGGCAACGCCAATGGCGAAGCACGAAACGAGCATCAATGCGGCAAGCATCAAAGCAAAAACTTTTTTCATTGTTTTTTTCCTCCAAAAATGTACGCCACACATCGTGTGGTTTATGCTTGTAGTATAGCACAATC
>JAGBTR010000279.1 GCA_017631215.1 Clostridia bacterium
CCGCACACAAGCCCGACCGCCATAGCACCCAGCGTCACCAGCGGATTGATGGGATAGACCTGTCGTGACAACAGATAACTGATGACGTCAGCTGATAGTCCCACCGCACCGCCGACGAGGGGGCCGAACATCAGCCCCGCCGCTAAAATGGGCAGATTTTCAAAGGTGATGCGAAACAGACCCGCATAGGGCCGGTGCCGAAATTGAGAAAATTTTTACAAAAAATACCGATAACGACGCTCATGGCCGTTAGCATGGCCGCCGTGGTCATGATCTTGATCGAGCCAAACAAGCCGATCCTTTGCTTTGATTGCATGAAAAAACACCTCCCGGAAGAACAGAAAAATCCTGTGTACTCATCCGGACGGCGTGTCCTTTTGCACAGCGGGATGCAGAATGTGTACCGCAGAGCGCATCTCTTTCGTCCGCACGGCAACTCCCCGTCCGCGCGACACTTGACGCACACGCTCTTACTCTGTCGATCTTTTGTTTTGAAATTTCATCCGCTTGGATGATAGAGATATTATACCACCCTTTGCCCGCTTTTGCAATAGGGTAACGCAAAAAAGCGGAAAAGATCGTGTTTTAGGCTTGCATTGCTCGGGGCAGTATGCTATAATGAACGCAATACAGAACAGATATCATTTGCGGAAACGAGCGAAAACCGAACACCAAAAGAATTGCACGACAGAGCTCGCTGTCATTGCGCATGCCGGCATACTTCAAAGGAGGAAGACAAAGATGAAACAGTTGGCTTGGAAGATCGTTTACCACAAGTATGAGGGTCTTGAAAAGAAGGCGGTCGACTTTTTGTCCAAGGAGGCAGGAAAATATCTGATCCGAGAGAACGATCTTTACCGTTTATACGTTCTTCCGTGCGAGGAAGAAGGCGCCCAAATAGAGCAAAATGCTTTTGTTATCGGAACGTGGCAAGAAAGCGCAACGATACGCGCTTATGTCAAGGAGCAGGAGATCAAGGAGAACGGTTATCTTGTCAAGGTCGTAAAAAATCCCGAAAACGAAAGCGGTCGCATCGTTGTGATCACGGCGAAGAGCGAAAAAGAGCTTTTTTACGGCGCCGTGAGCTTTATTGACGATTATCTTGCCGAATGTGCACCTGCCCACGGCTTTGTGCGGTTGAGACAGTTCACCTTCGACGAGCCGATGAAGGAATGGTCGTATTCAGAGACGGCGGACAACCAAACGCGTAGCGTCTTTACTTGGGGACATCCCATCAGCGACTATAGGGCGTATATTGACAATATGGCTCGGCTGAAGCTCGATCAGCTCATTATCTGGAATGATCATATGCCGATCAACGTACAGGATGTGATCGACTATGCCCATTCTTACGGAATTGAGATTATTTTCGGCTATGCGTGGGGCTGGATCGACGGCTGTGGCAAGATCACGGACATCAGCGATGCCCGTCTGAAGGAATTAAAGGATCAAATTATCGCGCACTATGAAGACAATTATGCCAAGCTCAATTGTGACGGCATCTACTTTCAATCGTTTACCGAGCGCTCGGACGAGTATATCGGCGGCAGATTGATCGCGGAGGCGGCAACGACGCTGGTCAACGATACGGCGAGAGCGCTGTTGGACAAATATCCAAGCCTGAAGCTACAATTCGGCTTGCACGCGATATCGGTCAAGAACCACCTGGAGGAGATCGCTAAGGTCGATTCTCGCATTGAGATCTTGTGGGAGGATTGCGGTGCATTTCCGTACGATTATTCTCCCGCGGTGACCGATGAGAAGAAATTTGAAGAAACGCTTGCATTTACCGAAAAGATATTGAACCTGCGCGGCAATGCCCCCGTTGGATTGGTGTTCAAGGGTGTGATGATGCTCGATTGGACGGCATTCGTATCTCAAAGAGGTCGCTACGTGATGGGCAATAACGCAGGGGAGATCGTAGCAAGAGACCGACGAATGAGAGACGGCGCGTGGAGGATCTTCTCGGCAGAATGGATGCAGTATGGCAATTACGCCAAGCGAATGCTGGAATTCATCAAGCAAAACGCGCACGGCACGGTCAATTGCTGTATGGCGGGCACGTTTGACGGCGGAATTTATTTCCCGCAGGCTGTTCTCGCTCAGTTGTTCAGACATGTGGACGAGGACTATGGCGAAACGATGAAAAGAGTCGCTCGGCGGGACTATGTTGAATTGGGATAAGATGAAATGGGAGGAATAGCCATGAAAAGGATCTACAACGTCACCGATTACGGTGCTGTAGCAAACGACGGCACACTTCAGACAGCGTCCATCCAGGCCGCCATCGACGCTTGCTTTTTGGCGGGCGGCGGTGAGGTTACCATCCCCTCGGGCGTATACCGCACGGGCGGTCTTCGCATCCGCTCACGCGTAACGCTGCATCTGCTCAAGGATGCTGTTCTTGAGGGCAGCCGAGATCCCGAGGACTATACTCATTTTTGTGAGGATCCGTTGGAGCCCGTCGAGACGGACATTGATGAGCCTGCATGGCCGAAAAATCCGCTCAAGCGTTGGTGCAATGCGCTCATCCGTGCTCACTATGCGCATGATTTCAAAATCATCGGCGACCGCGGTTCCTGCATCGACGGCCGCAACTGCTTTGACGAGCAGGGTGAGGAGGGCTTCCGCGGCCCGCACGCCATCGGTATGTACCGTTGCCATAACGTCGAGCTTTGCGGCTATACCGTCAAGGACAGCGGCAACTGGGCGCACGAGCTGGCGTGGGTGAAAAACCTTTATATCCACAGTGTGCGCGTGTTGGCCGGTCACGACGGTGTCCACTGCCGCAACTGCGAGAACGTCATCATCGAGCAGTGTACGCTGCACACGGGTGACGATAGCATCGCAGGCTTCAATAATCTGAATATGGCGGTGCTCCGCTGTGACCTCAATAGCGCGTGCAGTGCCTTCCGTCTGGGCGGTACGGACATCCTGATCGACCGCTGTCGCATCCACGGCCCCGGCATCTACGGTCACCGCTGGAAGATGTCGCGTGAGCGCCAGATTGCGGGCGAGCCGACCAACGAGAACGACCGCCACAACACACTCACGGGCTTTCTGTATTTCTGCTGTGGCGATTTCGAGCTGCAGGCCGCGCCCGGCAATATCGTGGTGCAGAATTGCGAGTTTACCGACGTCGACAGCCTCTTTATTCTCGAATATAAGCGCCACATTTGGTGCTGTAACCGCAGTCTTGGCGACATCACCTTCAAAAATTGCCGCGTGGTTGGTGTCAATCAGCCGATGCAGCTCTATTCCGACGCGAACGAGCCGCTGACCATTCGTTTTGAGGACAGCGAGATCAGCTTGCGCGAGGGCTGTGCGCCTAGGGCGTTTGCTGTCGGCTATGATTTTGCCAAGCTGGAGATGCATAACGTCCGCGTCAGCGGCTACGATGGCGACGGCGTCATCCGCATCGAAAATCACGATATGCCTGCAACACAGCCCGAGGTCATTTTGAACGGCGTCAGCGGTGTTGCTGTAGCAAGGGAGGACTAACCAATGAAACGCACCTATTGCGTGACCGATTTCGGCGCCGTATGCAACGGCGAGCTGCAAACCAAGAATATTCAAGCCGCCATCGACGCGTGCTATCTGGCGGGCGGCGGCGAGGTCACCGTCCCCGCAGGCAGATACCGCACGGGCGGGCTGCATCTGCGCTCGCGCGTGACGCTCCATCTGCTTGAAAACGCTGTTCTTGAGGGCAGCCGTGACCCCGAGGACTATACGGGCTTTTATGACGATACGGTCGAGAGCATTGCGCCCGTGGAGGACGATCAGTACAGCCGCGCGCCCGCTGATCGCTGGTACAACTCGCTCATCCGCGCCTATATGGCGCACGATCTCGCCATCATCGGTGAGCAGGGAAGCGAGATCAACGGTATGAACTGCTTTGACGCGCTGGGCGAGGAGAATTTCCGCGGTCCGCACGCCATCTGCTTCTACGGCTGTAAAAATATCGAGCTGAGCGGCTATACCGTCCGCGATAGCGCAAACTGGGCGCATTGCGTCACGCGTTGCCAAAACGTGTACGTGCACGGCGTCGACGTGCAGGCGGGACACGACGGCATTCACGTGCGCGGCTCGGATCGCGTCATCATTGAGGACAGCGTCTTCCACGCG
>JAGBTR010000280.1 GCA_017631215.1 Clostridia bacterium
AAGCGCCAATTCGCGAGATCCCCAAAGGGGATCTCTGGAGTCCCCCTGCACCCCCCAAAACTTTAAATATTATAGGTTAGGGCATAGGCGAAAGCTTGTGCCCCTTTTTCGTGGCAATTTCTATGCGTCCTTGGGGTCCCCCTCCCCAAGGGTTCGGTTCGACAGTTGTTTGGCGACAAGACTCTCACCGCCGTTTGTGAGAACGGATTCAGCCCAACTCCCCCAATTTCAATATGCGGGCGGCGATCTCACCCAAGCAAAGCATCGCACCCCTAACCCCACCCGTCTTGGAGGCGGTGCCGAACAAGACGGAGCATTTCGCCCGACAAAACCTCCAAGCCGCGCCTTGCGTAGCGAAGCGGAGCACCGAAGCGGCTTGCAGGCGCCGCCTACGGCGGCGCGGGTTTCCAAAGGGCTTGCCCTTTGGCTCGTTTTCTTGGTTCGTTCTTTGGCGAGCGCCAAAGAATGAACACGAAAGCCCAACAGCGCGGCGCGCAGCAGTACGCGCGTAAAAAGGAGAAGCTGTAAATTCCTTGAACAAACTTCTCAGCAGAAATCCCCCCCGATTTCTCTTGACAAGTTTGTTCAAACCCCAACCCCAAAGAAAGGAAATCACCATATGAACATCCTCGTCGTAGGCGGTGGCGGCCGCGAGCACGCCATCATCAAAAAGCTCAAGCAAAACCCAACCGTCACCGAAATCTTCTGCCTCCCCGGCAACGGCGGTATCGCCGCAGACGCCAAGTGCGTCTCCATCGGCGCGACCGACATTGACGCCATCGTCAAGTTCGCCGCCGAGAATGCCATCGACTACGCCGTCGTCGCACCCGACGATCCGCTGGTGCTCGGCTGTGTCGATGCGCTGAATGCCGTCGGCATCAAGTGCTTCGGTCCCCGTGCCAACGCGGCCATCATCGAGGGCAGCAAGGTCTTCTCCAAAAATCTGATGAAGAAATACAACATCCCGACGGCGGCCTACGAGGTGTTCGACGACATCGACGCGGCGCTCGCCTACATCGAGACCGCTCCCATCCCCACCGTCATCAAGGCGGACGGTCTGGCGCTCGGCAAGGGCGTCATCATCGCCCAGACGCGCGACGAGGCGCGTGACGCCGTCATCTCGATGATGCGCGACAAGCAGTTCGGCAAGAGCGGCGACCACATCGTCGTCGAGGAGTTCCTCACCGGTCCCGAGGTCTCGGTGCTGGCATTTACCGACGGCAAGGTCGTCAAGCCCATGGTCTCGTCCATGGATCACAAGCGAATCGGCGACGGCGACACCGGCCTCAACACGGGCGGTATGGGCACCATCGCCCCCAACCCCTGCTACACGCCCGACATCGCCGCCGAGTGTATGGAGACGATCTTCCGTCCCACCATCGACGCGATGAACGCCGAGGGACGCACCTTTACGGGCTGCCTCTACTTCGGTCTGATGCTGACCCCCAACGGTCCCAAGGTCATCGAGTACAACTGCCGCTTCGGCGATCCCGAAACGCAGGTGGTGCTGCCGCTGCTGGAGAGCGACCTGCTCACCGTCATGCAGGCGACGACGGACGGCACGCTCGCCGAGACCGAGGTCAAGTTCTCTTGCGGCGCGGCTGCCTGCGTCATTATGGCATCGGGCGGCTACCCCGGCTCGTATGAGAAGGGCAAGGAAATGACCATTCCCGCCGAGCTGCACGATCACGTCATCGTGGCGGGCGCCAAGCTCGACGGCGACAAATTGCTGACCAACGGCGGTCGCGTGCTGGGTGTGGTCGAGACGGCAGACACGCTCAAGGAGGCACTCGACAAGGCCTACGCAGGCGTCAAGAAAATCGAATTTGAAGGTGCATATTATCGCCGCGACATCGGTGCCAAGGCGCTGGCGGCTATGGAGGATTAAGACTATGGTTTACAGAATTTTCGTTGAAAAGAAGGCTGAGCTTGCTCACGAGGCCAACGCGCTCCTCTCGGACGCGCGCACGCTGCTCGGTATCACCGCGCTCGAGAACGTTCGTCTCTACAACCGCTACGACGCCGAGAACATCACGGCCGAGCTGTTTGACTACGCCAAGGCGACCGTCTTCTCCGAGCCCCAGCTCGATCTCGTCTCGGACGAGGTGACGGCAAAGGACGCCGACGTGGTGTTTGCCGTCGAGTATCTGCCCGGTCAGTTTGACCAAAGAGCCGATTCCGCCGCCCAGTGCATTCAGATCATCTCGCAGGGCGACCGTCCCACCATCCGCACCGCTCGCGTCTATGCCCTGTACGGCAAGCTGAGCGAGGCAGAGGTAAACGAGATCAAGAAGTACGTCATCAACCCCGTCGAGTCGCGCGAGGCTACCATGGACAAGCCCGAGACGCTGGCAGTTGAGTACGCCATCCCCGAGACGGTCAAGACGGTCGAGGGCTTCATCTCGATGGACGAGACCGCACTGCGCGAGCTGCTCGACACGCTGGGTCTTGCAATGGACATCGACGACCTCAAGTTCCTGCAGGACTATTTCAAGAACGAGGAGAAGAGAGCCCCCTCCATCACCGAGATCCGCGTGGTCGACACCTACTGGTCTGACCACTGCAGACATACCACCTTCTCGACCCACATCGACAACGTCAAGATCGACGATCCCGCCGTTGCCGCTGCCTATGAGCGCTACCTCGACGCCCGCGTTGAGGTCTACGGCGAGGAGAAGGCCGCCAAGCGTCCCCAGACGCTGATGGACATCGCGACCATCGCCGTC
>JAGBTR010000281.1 GCA_017631215.1 Clostridia bacterium
ACGAACGGAGACGAGCAGGGGGTTCTCAAGGTCACCGAACTTCTTACCGGTAACACCCTCCATCTTTACGATGTACTCCATGATTTCAGCCATGATGTCATCATTGATCTGACGGCCGTCCTCATAGTATTGGGTGCAGGCTTCGGTGGAAATGGTGAAGCCCTGGGGAACAGGGAGACCGATGTTGGTCATCTCTGCGAGGTTGGCTCCCTTACCGCCAAGGATCTCACGCATGCTTGCGTTACCCTCGGAGAAGAGATAGCAATACTTTTTTGCCATTTTGTATTCCTCCATATTAAAATAAAATTGGAAACTATGCTTTGTGCGACGGTCGGTGTTGGAAAACACACCGAAAAAAGCCCCGACGAGGGCCTTCGCCAATCACAATCGATATTATACCACAAAATACCACTTTTGAAAAGGTGTTTGTTCAGTTTTTGTCAAATTAAATTGTAAACTTTCTGTGAACCGAGCAGGTCGATCGATCCGCTCGGCACCGACTCCCGCGAAATCAAGTAGCGCGTCCGACGAGTCGGTGAAATATCAAAGCAGGACGGCGTGAGAAGATCGCTTCGTCCTGCTTCTTTTGCGTGAAAAATGATTGACAAATCGAGCCGTTTGTTATATAATGTATTATTAAGATCCTATGATAAATCTCGGAGGTCGTTATGCTTTCCGAATGGCTTTTTATAACAACCGAATATATCGCCCTGGTTGCGACCTCGATGTCGGGCGCGTTTGTTGCCATCGGCAAGCGGCTGGATCTGATCGGCGTATGGTTTCTGTCACTGATCGCCTCGTTTGGCGGCGGCGTGCTGCGCGACCTTTTGCTTGGTGAAACCCCGCCGCGCTTTTTTACGCATTATCATTGGCTTCTGACCGTGACGCTGGTGTCGCTCGCGGTGTTCATCGTGGCGCGCTATTGGAAGGGCTATTGGCATCCGCGCGTACGGCGCGTGCTGGATAGCGTCCACAACGTGCTGGATGCTGTGGGTCTTGCGGCCTTTACCGTGTCGGGTGTCCAGCTGGCGCTGGCAGCAGGGCATACGGATAATTTGTTCCTTTGCGCCTTTATGGGCGTTATCACGGGCGTTGGTGGCGGTGTCATCCGCGATATAATGGTGATGGAAATGCCCGGAATTCTACATAAGCGTGTTTATGCTGTGGCCTCTATGATCGGTGCGGTTCTTTATTGGGTCTGCCTGCGCTATGCGATGCCCGAGGGAGTCGCGTGGGCGATCGCGATGACTTCTATCGTGGCCATCCGCATCTGTGCGACCGTCTTCCGCTGGAACATGCCGCACGTCCCCATCCCCGAGGAAGCACCGAGCGAAACAGAGCAGATCAACGAAAGGGAAATGATCAAAAAATGACAGATATCTTTGCATTGTTCAAAAAAATATCCAAGGAAAACGAAGCCGCCCCCGCGCCCATCACACATCTGGTGGTCGGTCTTGGCAATCCCGGCGATAAGTATTATCTTACTCGCCACAATGCCGGCTTTTTAATGATGGATTATCTTTCGCGGCGTCTTGGTGTCAAGATCGACCGTCTCAAGTTCAAGGCACTGACCGCCGAGGCGACGGTCGGCGGCAAGAGAGTGCTGCTCATGAAGCCGCAGACCTTTATGAACGCCTCGGGCGAGGCTGTGCAGGCCGCCGCGGCGTTTTACAAGATCCCGATGGAGAACGTGCTCGTTTTTTCGGACGATATCTCGCTTGACGTCGGTCGTATGCGCGTGCGCCGCAAGGGTAGCGACGGTGGTCAAAGAGGTCTTCGCAGCATCATCACGTTGACGAATACGGACAACTTTCCACGCATCCGTTTTGGTATCGGCGAGAAGCCGCATCCTGACTACGAGCTTGCCGATTGGGTGCTGTCCGAGTTCAATAAAGAGGAGCAGGAAAAGCTGTTTGCCTCGTTTGAAAAGGCTTACGACGGTATGATTCGCGTGCTGGACGGAGACGTCGATGGCGCAATGCAGCTGTGTAACGGAAAGTGAACGGTGAGAGCTTGAAGCATTTGTTAACCGATACGATCCGTGCGGACAAGGAATACGGACAGCTTCTCGAGCTTCTTGGCAAACAGCTCAAGCCGAGCAACAAGCCGCTTCCCGTGCTGGTCAACGGACTTTGCGAGGGCGGCGCAGATGCGTTGCTCGTCTCACTGCTCGAGGATCTGCCGCAGAGTAAGCCCGCGCTGATCGTTTGCTCTGAGGAAAAGGATTGCGTACGCCTTCGCGATACGTTGACGCGATTCGGTCTGCGCGCCGCCTTTTTTGTCGGGCGTGATCTGACGTTTTATAATATTACTGCCTCCCATGAGTTTGAGCATGAGAGGCTTGACGTGTTGTTTGGGCTTTTGGAAAACGGTCTTGACGTCGTATTGACCACTCCGGATGCGGCACTTGGCTTGACACTCCCGCCCGAACGACTGCGACGCACGGTGCTTCGCCTCGACCGCGATACCCCCGTGGTACTGGAGGAGCTGGTGCGTGCGCTCGTCAACGCCGGCTACGCACGCGTGGATATGGTTGACGGTAAAGGACAGTTCGCCGTGCGCGGCGGCATTGTGGACGTATATCCTCCCAACGGTCATTTTACCGACGACGACGGTCGTTCAATCGACGGACCAATGGCACTTCGCATCGAGCTGTTTGGTGATGAGATCGACCGTATGGGCTTGTTTGATATCGAATCCCAGCGCATTCATACCGGCGTGCTGCAGGCCGCATTGCCGCCTGCGCGTGAGATTTTGCTGGATGATGACGTTCGCGATCAGCTCAAGCGTGCCGTTTCCGCACAGTTTAAAAAGCAGCACGACGAGAAGGTAGAGGCAGAGCTGATCAAGGAGGCCGCCCGAATCGAAGAGAGCCGCGCAACGGGAGGAGATATCCCGTTTGCAGATAAGTATATCTCGCTCATCTATCCCGAGAAAACCTGCCTCTTTGATTATTTTGTCAACCGCGCATCGGTCTTTTTGGTTGGCACGAATAACGTATACGAACGGTTGCGCGCCTCCGAATGGCACCGCAGCCAGACCGTCGAGGAGCTGATCAGCGGCGGTACGATTGCCCCGAAATATACCGAATATTCCAAGAGTGCGGCGGCGTTCGACCTCTTCCTTGAAAAGAACCTGACCGTACACGTGGACTCGATGTCTTACGGTCTTTCCGGCAAGCGGCTTGCCGGTATGTTCGGCTTCCGTTCCAAGCATATGATCTCCTACGGTGACAATTTCGCGTTGCTGGAGGAGGATCTGACCGGTTATCTTGCACGCAACTATCGCGTGCTTGTGCTTGCCGAAAACGAGATGGCGGCTAAAAATCTTTGCGGATTGCTTTGCGATCACGGTGTGAAAGCGGAGCTGATCTCTTCGCAAAACGAGCTCAAAAGCCTCGAGTCGGGGTGTGCTTACGTCCTTTGGCAAAGCTATTTGAGCGGCTTCGAGCTGGTCAGTCCGCGGGTGGCCGTGCTATCCACCAATCCCGACTCCCGCAGAGGACATCTGGGCACGAGCGGCAAAATCAAGAGCCGCAAGAAAAAAACGCCCGCATCGCAGGCCATTCTATCCTATGCCGATCTGACGGTCGGTGATTATGTCGTCCACGAGAGCTACGGTATCGGTCGGTATATGGGCATTGAAACGATGACGGTCGCCGGCATCACGCGCGATTATATCGGCATCCAATACGCAGGCAGTGACAAGCTGTTTTTGCCAACCGAGCAGCTCGACAAGGTGTCAAAGTATATTGGCACACACGCTGACGACGGATTGGTCAAGCTGTCAAAATTCGGCGGTGACACCTGGAACCGTGCCAAGGCGCGCGCCCGTGCCTCGGTCAAGGACATCGCCAAGGATCTTATCAAGCTGTACGCCGAGCGCGAGCGCCGTCCCGGCTTTGCATTTCCCGCCGACGACGAATTTCAGCGCAGCTTCGAGGCCGCGTTTGAATATGAGGAGACCGAGGGACAGCTACGCGCGGTAGATGACGTCAAGCACGATATGATGTCGTCTGTTCCTATGGATCGCTTGCTTTGCGGCGACGTGGGATTTGGGAAGACAGAGGTCGCCTTGCGTGCGGCGTATAAAGCCGTGTTGGGCGGCAAGCAGGTCGCTGTCCTTGTTCCTACGACCATTCTGGCAATGCAGCACTATCAGACCTTTACCAGCCGTATGCGCGCCTTTGGCGCCAATGTGGATATGATCTCACGCTTCCGCACCCACAAGGAGCAGGAGCTGACGCTCAGACGTCTTCGCCGCGGCGAGGTCGACGTGCTGATCGGTACCCATCGCTTGATCGGTAAGGACGTCGGCTTCCGCGATCTTGGTCTGCTCATCGTCGATGAGGAACAACGCTTTGGTGTCGCTCAAAAGGAAAAGCTCAAGCAACTGGCGGGCAACGTCGACGTGCTGACGCTGTCGGCAACGCCCATTCCGAGAACGCTCAATATGGCCATGGGTGGTCTGCGTGATATTTCGGTGCTGGACGAAGCACCGGGGGATCGCTTGCCCGTTCAGACCTACGTTCTGGAGGACGACGAGCTGATCATCACCGAGGCCATTCGCCGTGAGCTCAGACGCGGCGGTCAGGTGTTTTATCTGCATAATATCGTCGATACCATTGATGACGTTGCGGCTAAGCTTGCCAAGGAGATCCCCGAGGCACGCATCACGGTCGCACACGGC
>JAGBTR010000282.1 GCA_017631215.1 Clostridia bacterium
AGCACAAGAAGCTGGCCACCCTGTTTTTCGAGCCCTCTACCCGTACCCGTTTGAGCTTTGAGGCTGCGATGCTGGAACTGGGCGGTACCGTCCTGGGTTTCAGCGAGGTCAATTCCTCCTCTGCCGCCAAGGGCGAGAGCGTGGCGGACACCGCCAAGACGGTCTCGTGCTACGCCGACATCATCGCCATGCGTCACCCCAAGGAGGGCGCGGCGCTCGTCGCCTCGATGAACGCCTCCATCCCCGTCATCAACGCGGGCGACGGCGGTCATTGCCACCCCACCCAGACGCTGGCGGATCTGTTCACCATCTACCGCGAAAAGGGCAGACTGACTGACCTGACCGTCGGTCTTTGCGGCGACCTCAAATTCGGTCGCACCGTCCATTCTCTCATCGGCGCGATGTCGCGCTACACGGGCATCCGCTTCGTGCTGATCTCGCCCGCCGAGCTGCGCATCCCCGACTACGTCAAGCAGGACGTGCTCGACAAAAAGGGCATCCCCTACGAGGAGGTCACCGACCTTGAGGCCGCCATCCCCTCGCTCGACATTCTGTATATGACGCGCGTCCAGCGCGAGAGATTCTTCAACGAGGAGGATTATCTGCGCCTCAAGGACAGCTACATCCTCGACCTGAAAAAGCTCGAGCGCGCCAAGGCAGACCTTTGCGTGATGCACCCGCTGCCCCGCGTCAACGAGATCAGCGTCGCCGTCGACGACGACCCCCGCGCGTGCTACTTCAAGCAGGTGCTGGGCGGCAAATACACGCGAATGGCGCTCATCCTCAAATTGCTCAAGGAGGCGGGAACGATATGAATATTGACTCTACCGTCCGCACGGGCATCGTCATCGACCACATCACCGCCGGTCGCGGTATGCGGCTGTACGAGCTGCTGGGGCTGGAGGCGAGCGATGGCGCGGTCGCCATCCTCAAAAACGTGTCCAGCAACAAAATGGGCAAAAAGGACATCATCAAGATCGAGACCGAGCAGCCGCTCGATCTGGATATCATCGGCTACGTCGACCCCGACGCAACCGTCAACGTCATCCGCGACGGCAAGTGCGTCGAAAAGAAGCGCATTCCCACCCCCGCCGAGCTGCGTGACGTCATCCGCTGCAAAAACCCGCGCTGCATCACCTCGGTCGAGCAGGAGCTGCCTCACGTCGTCCGCCTGACCGATCCCGAGCACCGCATCTACCGCTGCATCTATTGCGAAACCAAAGCCAATTAATAAAAAGGAGACAGACAAAATGGCAACCTTTATCAACGAACCTTCTCATACCTTTAACGAATACCTGCTCATCCCCGGTTATTCGTCCAGCGAGTGCATTCCCGCCAACGTGTCGCTGAAGACGCCGCTCGTCCGCTACAAGCGCGGCGAGGAGCCCTCCATCGCGATGAATATCCCCATGGTCTCTGCCATCATGCAGTCCGTCTCGGGCGACCGCCTCGCCGTAGCACTGGCTACCGAGGGCGGCGTGGCCTTCATCTATGTCTCGCAGTCCATCGAGGACGAGGCCGCTATGGTCAAGAGAGCCAAGGACTACAAGGCAGGCTTTGTTACCAGCGACTCCAACATCACGCCCGACGCCACCATGGCTGACGTCGTCGCGCTCAAGGAGAAGACGGGTCACTCGACCGTCGCCGTCACCGCTGACGGCACCGCCAACGGCAAGCTGTTGGGCATCGTGACGGGTCGCGACTACCGCGTCAGCCGTATGGATCCCGCTACCAAGGTCAGCGAGTTCATGACGCCCTTCGACAAGCTCATCACCGCGCCCGAGGGCACCTCGCTCAAGATCGCCAACGACATCATCTGGGATCACAAGCTCAACTCGCTGCCCATCATCGATAAGGACGGCAAGCTGGTCTATATGGTCTTCCGCAAGGACTACGACACGCACAAGCAGAACCCCAACGAGCTGCTCGACAAGGACAAGAGATATATCGTCGGCGCGGGTATCAACACGCGCGACTACGCCGAGAGAATTCCTGCGCTGATCGAGGCAGGCGTTGACGTGCTGTGCATCGACTCGTCCGAGGGCTTCTCCGAGTGGCAGCAGCGCACCATCTCGTGGGTACGCGAGAGATACGGCGACACCGTCAAGATCGGTGCAGGTAACGTCGTTGACGCCGAGGGCTTCCGCTTCCTCGCTGACTGCGGCGCTGACTTCATCAAGGTCGGTATCGGCGGCGGCTCCATCTGCATCACGCGCGAAACCAAGGGCATCGGTCGCGGTCAGGCTACCGCTCTGATCGAGGTCTGCGCCGAGAGAGATCGCTCCTTTGAGGAAACGGGCATTTACGTTCCCGTCTGCTCGGACGGCGGTATCGTTTACGACCACCACATCACGCTGGCTCTGGCCATGGGTGCGGATTTCGTCATGCTGGGTCGCTATTTTGCCCGCTTTGACGAGTCGCCCTCCAACAAGGTCAGCATCGGCGGCACCTACTATAAGGAATACTGGGGCGAGGGATCGGCCCGTGCCCGCAACTGGCAGAGATACGACCTCGGCGGCGACAAGAAGCTGTCGTTCGAGGAGGGCGTTGACTCTTACGTTCCTTATGCAGGCAGCCTGAAGGACAACGTGGCTATGTCGCTTGCCAAGGTCAAGTCGACCATGTGCAACTGCGGCGCTCTGTCCATTCCCGAGCTGCAAAAGAAGGCCAAGCTGACGCTCGTCAGCGCAACCAGTATCGTCGAGGGCGGCGCCCACGACGTTATCCAGA
>JAGBTR010000007.1 GCA_017631215.1 Clostridia bacterium
CAACTGTGCGATCGAGGGCCGAGACGTAGCGACCGTTCCGATGGCGCTGCTCGTTCAGCTCGGCTCTGTTGTAAACTTCAATGTTCCGATGCTCGAAACCGTCTTTGAAAAGATCGGCATGCCCTACAAGGAGGCCGATTTTGCCGACCGTCTGGCTCGCGCGAAGTTCTGGTTGGAGCAGTGCGCACCCGATCAGGTCAACCGCCTGCGCGTAACGCGCAACTTCGAGGTCTTCGAAGCTCTCGATGAGCAGGAGAAGAAGGCCATCGAGTTGCTCCACGCGTACATCGCAGAGGGCGGCTATACCCTCGATGACCTCAACACCCGTCTGTACGCCATCCCGAAGGTGGTCTCCGGCACCAACATGTCCGACAAGGAACTGAAGGCGGTGCAGGGAACCTTCTTCAAGAACGTCTATAAGCTGCTGATCGATAAGGAGCGCGGACCGCGTCTGTATCTGTTCCTGTATGCGATCGAGTCCGAAAAGTACGTAGGACTTCTGGACTTCTCCTACCCTCAGACCGAGGAGGAAAAGGCTGCCGATGCTCCCGCAGAGGAGGCCGCTTGCCCCGAGTGCGAGAAGGTCGAAGAGGTTCGCGAGGCCGATCCCGTTGAGCCCATCAAGGATCAGGTTGTCATGGATGATTTCGCGCGCATCGACCTGCGCGTCTGCCAGATCGTCAAGGCCGAGGGCGTTCGCAAGTCGCACTCTTGCTTAAAACTTACGCTGGATGACGGCATTGGCGAGCGTGTGATCATGTCCTCGATCAAGGAGGATTACACCCCCGAGCAGCTCGTAGGACGCAAGATCATCGTCATTGCCAACTTGAAGCCCGGACGTATCTGCAACGTCAATTCCCAGGGCATGCTGCTTGCGGCTACCAACAACGCATGCGGCTGCAAGGTGATTTTCGTGGACGATTCGGTTCCCACGGGTACGCAGATCAAGTAAAAATCAAACCAAAGGGTCACCCATCTCGGGTGACCCTTTTTTGCTATGTCAGAGAGGAGCCATTGATGAGATTTTCAAAGCTTGCGTCGGTGTCAATCACGAGTCGCGCGCCCTCGATGTGCAAGACCCGAAGGGATGCGTAATTGTAGGTCGAGAGCGGACGGTCGAGTGCGTTGTCGGTGTGGGCGCAGACAAGAACGTCGTTATCGTTGATTTCGCTGATGATCAGCGTGTGATAAAACTCCCCGTCTGCGTTTGCAAGCTGAATGACGTCACCGACCTCGACCGTTCCGGCTTCGATCGCATCGACGGCATACGGCCCCGTGCCTCCGTTGGCCTCGGTAAATTCGGGTATGCCGATCAAAAAATTGTAAAGCTCGTCAACGCCCGACCAGGCAGGGGCGCGATCCATAGCCGATACGTAGTACCAGCCGTATGTCGCGGTGTCGTTCATGATACCGCACCCGGCGAAAATGCATTGCGATACGAAGTTTGTGCAGTCGCCGCCCCGACCCGTAAAATCGAAAAACAAAGGGTTGCGGGAGAGCGCCCAGCGGCGCGCGTATTCGACGGCGCGGTCGCGGCGATAGGGAAGATCAAATTGCAAAACGGATACCTCCTTGTGTTGTGTGGATTAGGTCTGTACGACAGTATATGCGCGAAAAAGAGAAGTGTATTGTTTTTATTGACGAAAGAGGTAAAAATACACGGAAGAATTTTTTATTTTTGTCAAAAATACCTTTTGATTTTTTGGGAAAAATGTGGTATAATGGAAATAGGATCCAACAAGACGCGCAAATGGTTCCTCATAGGGAGGAATACGATCGCACGGCTTTTTCAAAAGAAGGCAGGCATCTGGCATGAAAAACGAACAAATGATGAGTAAGGAAGAGGCATTAAGAACCTTTTGTATCGGTGACTGTGTCATCTATCGCGCAGAGGGAATCTGCGACGTTGTGGATATTCGCCGTGAAACCTTTATCGGACGTGATGAGGCGTTGGAATATTACATTCTCTCTCCTCGCAATGACCCGAACTCTACCTTTTACGTTCCCGTAGCCAATGAGGAGCTGGTTTCTCTGATGCGCCCTCTGCTTACGCGTGAGGAGATCTTTGCGCTTTGCGACGAGCTGCGTGATGCTCGTATGGATTGGATCGTCGAGAGCCGCGCCAGAAACGTAAAATTCCGCGAGATTTTGTCGATTGGCGATCGTCGCCAGGTTTTGGTGCTGGTCAATACCGTCAAGGAGCGAATTGCCGAGAATGAGAAGATCGGCAAGAAGCCCGGAAGCACCGATTCGGGTGCGTTGCGCCGCGGTGCCAAGCTGCTCCGAGATGAATTTTCGGCGGCGATGGACATCTCTTGCGACGAAGAGCTGTTCGCTTTGTTGGACGGAAAAGAATAAAAACGCAAAAGGCGACTTGGACTCTCCCAAGTCGCCTATCTTTTTTCGGATTTTTTTGCCGAGCTACTTGTAAAAAATATATTTTTTTGGTATAATAAAATAAATATGGAGTTTTTTGGGAGGATTCTTGACATGATTCTTCGAAAAGTTAATTTTTATGACCATAAGAGCCGTGCGTTTGTTGCGGGAGATCTGTGGATCCGGGATGGACGAATTGCCGCGGTCGGCAATATCCCCGAGGGGATCGAGGACGAGGAGATCGATCTTGGCGG
>JAGBTR010000044.1 GCA_017631215.1 Clostridia bacterium
CCTCCTTGATGGGGCCGAGGTTCTTGAAGATTTCGATATCCAGAATCATTTCGAGTACCATCAGGAAGATGACTATCGAACCCGCTACGGCGAAGGACTCGATGTCGACGCTGAAGAGCTTGCCATCAATCGCTATCAGATCACGGTGTGGGCGAGCCGTTCGTTTGAGGCTGCCTCGCAGGATTACAGAGCCATCCAACTCTCCGTCATGAAAGCGCAAAACGAGGTCGCGGGCAAGGCGGCCGTGCAAAGCGCAGGTACGCCCGGCATCAGCTATGTGCTTTCGGACAGCTTGTCCTATCAGAACAATGCCAATTCGCGCTGGGCACCCTCGTCCAACGATAGCTTTCTCGGCATGACACTGCCGCTTCTGAGTGACGGCATTCCGCTGACCATCACCTCGATGGAGCAAATTCGCTCGGCCGAGGATCTCAAGGGCATCAATCTGCTGCTTCTTTCATTTGACGGTCAGAAGCCAATGGATGAAACCGTGTGTCGGGTCATTGCCGATTGGATTCTGGAGGGCGGCGTTTGTCTGTATGTCGGCGGCCATGACCAATACGATACGGTGTCCGATGCGTGGTGGGGCAGTGCGAGCACCCCATTTGGCGCGTTGTTGGATGCGCTTGGACTTGACGTGACACTCGGCTATATGAGCCTTGAGAGTGATGAGCACCTTGAATGGGTCGGAACCGGTAAGCAGACGGCGCTCAATTCCTTAAATTGTCCTGTATCCTATAATTCTTTCTATGCTTATTTCGAGGGCGAAGAGAATCCCATTTTGATGCTGAACGGCAAAACCGTCGGTATCGATGAGGCCGTTGGCAAAGGGCGTCTTGTTGCCGTCAGCGTGCCGGCTGCCATATTTACCACGGAGAGTGGCGGCAGCGAGGCCATGCGCAAGCTGGCTGCGTACGCCTGCCAATATGCTAAGTATCCGTACGATGCGACCACGCTCATGTGGGCAAAGCGCGGAGATGTTGTCGCCGCTTACTCCATCGAACACAAAAACGTGCTGACGGGTAAATACGTGGATTTGTTTGATGCGCAGCTCGGTATTCACACGCACTATGTTATCGAGGCAAACAAGAGCGCGCTCCTTTACGATATTACCAATATCGAAATTACCGATACCCCTCGCATTGTCTTTTCCGGCGGTGAGCTGACAGTGAAGGAGGAGAGCGCGAGCGTGAGTGAATTCACGGTGGCCAGCCCCGAATCGGCTACCGTTGCCACGCGCCTCATCGCGTCGGACGGCCTTTATCCGCAAAGCATCACGGCTACCAACTATAAGGGAAATATTCAAGTGGAATGCTTGAGTGCGTGGGATAGCCAAACGGATTCGTTACTCGTTCGCTTCCTCGGACAGGGGAGAGGTGTCAATGTGACGGTCGAATGGGGAAGTGCTCCTGTGGCCGATTACGAGCTGCAAGTGGCCGAGTCGATCCGGGCATTTGCTCCCATCATTGAGCAATCGGATCTTGACGTCCTCCTGAAAAAGGGCAAGGCCGTATTGACCTCGATTACGACCAAAAACGGCAACAATGCCAATGACCGCAGATTCATCGTTGGCAACAGCGCACAGGTCGGCACGTATAACTACTTTTGCGACGGTGTCGGCGAGATCGTCTGGGGCGTGGATCTGAACGTCTATAAGGGCGCTTATGTGGCGCTGATGCTTTCGCAGAATTATCGTCTTGAGGTCTCAACGGACAGAACCAATTGGACGGAGATCCAGAATTTCATCACCGTTAACGGCCACCGAATCGATGCCAACACCAACACCTACATCGTTGGCGTGGACAGCTCGGTATATGCCAAGGACAGCGATATGATGTATATTCGTCTCTCCAACGCCGATCCCGATCCCAAAAAGGGATGGGGTGGCGCTGTGAGCGAGTATCACGTTTACTTCGATGCCCCCAAAATTTCCGAGACCGCCCCGGAGGATTATGCACCGCTTGCGGACTCGTTGGATGAGTATGACGGGATCTACGCCTCTCTCAACCGATATCAGGTGGCAAGCAATTCCGCCGGCGAGGACGAGGAATTTATTCACGTCAACTATGCCCAGGCAACGGCCTCGCTTCGCTATTGCGATGTGGATCACGAGATCATTCTCAAATTTGATCTGAAAAAGTACAAGGATGCCGTCATCGCGCTTCGTATCAGCCAGAATTACCGCATTCAGGTGTCAAGCGATGACCTCGCTTATATGACCGTTCAGGATTGGCTGCTGGCAGGCAACGAGTGGAGTCAGGCACCGAACAACAAGACCTATCTCATCCT
This sequence comes from Clostridia bacterium, assembly GCA_017631215.1. GTDB lineage: Bacteria > Bacillota > Clostridia > Oscillospirales > CAG-272 > SIG644. The sequence continues at coordinate 2,290 of JAGBTR010000044.1, forward strand.
TGACAGCAGCGTTTACGCCAAGGATTCCGATGCGCTGTACGTCAAGATCGACAACGCCGGCACGGATAAGCAGGGCTGGGGCGGCGCGCTGTACAGTATTACCGTATACTACGGCGGCGATCCCGTTCACCCGAACACCCCCGGACAGCCGGACACCCCCGTGTTGCCTGAAATCTCCCCCGAGGACTTTGCGCCGCTTCACGCGGACCTTGCCGCGCTGAATGCTGCCTACGCCTCGCGCCACAAGCGCACCGTGCTGACAAACGAGCAGGGAGAGGATAAGAATTTCCTCGACCTTGGCAAGAGCACAGGTCTTGCCAACAAGAACTGCCGCTATTGCGATGGCAACCGTGAGCTGGTCTATCGGTTTGACTTGACCAAATATCAAAACGCCGTGATCGCGCTGCAGCTTTGTCAGAATTATCGCGTGCTGATCTCGCTTGACGGCAAGAATTATGTGACCGTTCAGGATTGGATTCTGGACGGCAACGAGTGGGGACAGATCCTGAAGGAGAACATGACCTACGTCGCGATCGACAGCACGCTCTACGCCAAGGACGCCGATGCGCTGTATGTTAAGATCGACAACGCCGGCACGGATAAGCAGAACTACGGTGCCGCCATCTACTCCTTCACCGTTTATTATGAGGGCGAAGAGGTCGTAGAGGATGACACCGCACTCGATAAAGAGATCGCGACCTATCTGGACGTGCTGGAGGATGACACGCAGCTCAGATCCGAGCTGAGCGCATCCTACCAAAAGAGTGAAACGGTGCTTGTCAACGAGCTCCATCCCGGCGCGGATGCCGCATTTCTTGTCAGCGATACCGTCGGTATCAACAAAAACTGTAAGTTCTGCGACGGCGCAAGAAGCCTGATCTACGGCTACGATCTGACGAAGTACCGAGACGCCGTCGTGGTGCTCAAGATCGCAAACAACTACAACGTCCGCGTGTCCTCGGATAACCAAAGCTGGACGACCGTTCAGGATTACGTCAACGTGCACGGCTCGCGCATCACAAGCTCGGAGAATCTCGGCTGGATCGTGATCGATAGCGCAAACTTCTTTGCCGATGCCGATATGATGTATATTCGCATGGGCAATTCGGGCGATGCGGGCGGCTACGGCGGTGCCGTCTACGAATTCACTGTGTTCTATAACGAATAATACCCAAGGGAGGCAGCCGTCCACGGCCAGACCGCCATTGCCATGGGCCTTGGCGAGGGCATCTGCCGCGACACGGACGATCTGCGCCGCCAACTGATCGAGGTCGTCGAAAGGGACAGTTGCCGATCGGAGAAAGAATGGCAAACCAAACAAATAGTTTATCCCATACTAAATGGGTTTGTAAGTACCACATAGTGTTTGTGCCTTTTATCGTATCATAAGCATTAGAAAAAAATCAAGTATAAATCTCCTTGCTTTGCAGATACTAACAGTACAAATCTGTAAAAGCAAGGAGATTTTTATATATATGAAAGCCACAGGAATTGTCCGCCGCATTGACGACCTCGGGCGCGTTGTGATCCCCAAGGAGATCAGAAGAACGATGAGAATCCGCGAGGGTGACCCCCTTGAGATCTACACCGACCGCGAGGGCGAGGTCATTTTCAAAAAATATTCGCCCATCGGCGAGCTGGCGGGCTTTGCCGCACAGTATGCAGAGACGCTGCACAAGACCTGCTTGCTGGCGGTGGTCATTTGCGACCGCGATGCGGTGATCGCCTGCTCGGGCGTGCCGCGCAAGGAGTTTGCCGACAAGGCACTCTCGGACGAGCTGGAGGGTATCATCAACGGTCGGTCACTGTACGTCTTTCGCGAGGGCGAGGATCGCCTTCCCGTGCTGGCAACGGCGGGCGACGACCACTATATCGGCTGCGCGATGCCCATCCTGAGCGAGGGTGACATCATTGGATGTGTTGTGTCCGTCCATTCGACCGACGAGCAAAAGCGCGCCAGCGCTCCCGCCGCTGACGTCGAGACCAAGCTTATCCAGACCGCCGCCACCTTCCTCGGCAAGCAGCTCGAGAGTTGAGGAGAGGGGACGAGGGGAACGAGGGGAATGATGTAGGGGGACTTTTTGGGAAAAGTCCCCCTACGACCCCTCAAAAACCTTTAACATGTTTTTAGGTAACTGTCGGCGTTCGTGCGGTGCGAGAGATGAGCACATACGCGCCCGGACGAGCGCCCAAACCTGCATAAAAAAGAACGCCAAGCGAAAAGCACACATCCATACCCGATATGAAGTTTTTGAAGGGGGGCGGGGGACACTTTTTCCAAAAAGTGTCCCCCGCGTCTTTATTACAAATACCCCTTCATCCTCTCCGCATAAGCCTCCTCGTGTTGGATGAGATCGCGGGCGAGGGTGAGGGCGGCTTCGGAGGCGGTGGTGTTCTCGAACTCGCGCAGTATGCGGACGGCGTCCGTCATCGTTGCGTTCGCGTATTGCAGAAGCAGTGCGGCGATGTGACCGACCGAGCTGTCCATCAACGTGTTCATCGAGGTGGCGACCTTGGCGGTCATACGGCTCGTGAGACTCCCCTCAAGCGTCAGCTCGCCCGCCTTGCTCAACAGTGCATTGGCACGGGTGGCGAGCGATTCGCATCCCCCCAACCACAGCGTCAGCTCGCTCTTGAAGGTGGCATCCTCGCTCTCGACCTTGGGCAATAGCGCGCGAACGGTGTCTGCCTCGGCGGCGGTGATTTGATATACCTGCTCCAAAAGCGAGACCGTACTGCTTTTGGCTTGTGCGTTTCTTGTTTTCATTGGGTGATCCTTCCTCCGCGACGGCGCGGCTTGCATACGAAAATAGAACGGGCACCGCCCATTCTCTCATAGTATGGCGCGGTGCCCGTGTGCTATGCAATTTGGATGCTGTCAGTTGCCGCGACGCACCTTTTGGGCGCGGACGTCCGTCCCCAAAAAGAGCAGGATGCGGAACTCGCCGAACAGACGGCTGGTGATGCGGTCCCAATAGCGGTGGCGCAGCTCGTCCTGCATCAGATTGGTGCTGATGATGGTCGGGCGGCGCAAATTGAGACGCGTGTTGATGACGTTGTAAAGGCTTGAGACGGTGAACTGATTGACCACCTCGGTGCCCAGGTCGTCGATGATGAGCAGGTCGCAATCGTAGAAGCGGTGCAGATCCTCGGTGTCACTGAGGCCCACGCTCGAGCCAAAGCGGGCGTTTTCGAACGAGGCGACCAGCCCGATCGCACCCGTGTACAGCACGTCATAGCCGCGATCGAGCAGCGACTTTGCCACGGCGGTCGACAGATGCGTCTTGCCAAGTCCCGTGCCGCCCACAAGGAGAAGATTTCCGCCCGCGGGCAGCTCGTCGATCCTGTCGGGCGAGAAGGCGGCGGCATACTGCTTCATTGCCTGCAGGACAGCCTGCATCGTGCGGTAGGTCTTTTCGTCGTTGCGGTAGTAATCGAGCGAATAATTGTCAAACGACTGACTCGAGAGCAGAGAACCAAGACCCGACATCTCATAGTTGGCGCAGACCAGCTTGCTCTTCATACACCGACACATCCGACCGTCGTCGAGATAGCCCGAATCCGAGCATTGGTCACACTCGTATCGCACGTCGGCATAGTCGGTGGGATACCCATTGGCGAGCAGAAGTGCGTCGCGCTCGGCACGCATCTCGCCGTGGCGCTGCTTGAGTGCGGCGACGGCGGCCTTTCTGTCCTCCTCCGTCTTGGCCTCCAGCGAGATGCGCATGATCTCGGGACCGACGGCGGCCATCTGACGGTGCAGCACGGCCACGGCGGGAATGAGCGACTCCACCTCGGCGCGGCGGCGGTCAGCCTCGTCGTGAGCGCGCTGATATTTGGTTTCGTATTCCTGACGGATACGACGGAAATTATCTTGCTGATAGCCCATATCAAATCTCCTTTTCGGATGGTGCTAAGGGATTATCCCTTTCCGTTTTTCTTGGGCGGCGTGGGAACGAAATCCTCGCCAAAGCTGCGCTTGAGCGCATCGCCGAAGAAGTCGGCGGTATCAAAGCTGTTGCCTGCGGTCGTGGGCTTGCCCTGCGCCGCGCGCTTGTTGTCTGCCTCCTCGATCTCGGCAAGCGTATGCAGACCTGCGGCCGCCCAACGCTCAAGGATCGAGTTGGCATAGTGAATGGTCGGTGTCTGAATGGCGGCGACCGTCATCTCGTAGGCGCGCGTGATGATGTCCAGATCGAACTTCATATTCGACAGCCAGCTCTCGACCTGCTTCTTTTCCTTGGAGGTCAGCGCGCGGCTGCCAATGCCGAACATCGCGCGAATCTTACCCTCGGCGGCGGCCAGCTGCTCGCGCTGCTTGAGACGCTCCTCGAGCATCTCGGTGTCGGTGATGCCCTCGTCGTACAGCGACAGAGCCACCGTTTCGACGTAGCGCACACTCTTTTTGCCCATCGTGACGCAATGCACCAGCAGAAGCAGCAGATACTCACCCGACACGCCGAGATAATCGACAATGCCGAGCAGAATGCCCACCTCGTGCGTGTTCAGCACCTTGCCCAGAATGCGCGAGCATTCGTCGACCAGATCGGCCAACTCGCGGCGCGTCTCGAGCAGCGTCGCCAGCTCGTCGGTGGTGTAGCGCGGCGCGGTAGGAGATGCCTTGGGAGAGGACGATACCGTGCGGACGGAGGGCTTGTCCTCGGTCGGCGCGACCTTTTGGGGGGCGGGGGCTGATTTGTTGGCAGTCTTGGACGGCTCACCGTCAAGGCTGATGATCCCCGCCTCCTGCCAGAAGGCAAGCGCGGCGGTGACCTTTTTGGTCGTGATATCCAAACGGGCAGCGATCTCCTCAACGCTCGGACTCGGCTCGCCGCTCAGCAAAAGCAGCACCTTGAGCGTGTCGCCATTGACGTCGCCCAGGCGGTCGAGAACGGACGCGGGCAGATTCAGCACGCCGTTGCCGTAATGTAGCGTTAGCTTCATACCGTCACCTTACACGCTGTCCGAGAGCGAATCGTTGTCGCCCTTGTCGGCACACAGACGGTAGCTCAGTGTCATCAGCGAGTCGCCCAGGTGAACGTTTTCCACGATGACGGGACGGATGGGATCGGTCTCCTGCGGAAGCTCCTTCTCGGTAAAATTCCAAAGACCGCGCACGCCGATGTCGGTCAGACGCTCGGCAACGCCCGTGACGGCGTCCTTGGGAACGGTCAGCACAGCAAAATCGACGCGGTTCTGTTCACAAAAGCGCTCCAGCGTGTCCATATGGCGGATGGTCAGACCACCCATCTGCTTGCCGACGAGGGCGGGGTCAATGTCAAACAGTCCCACCACGTCCACGCCGCGCTTTTCGAACATTGTGGTGCGCACCAGCGCGCGACCGAGGTCGCCGATGCCGATGACGATGGCGCAAAGACCCGCACCGACGCCGAGAATCTCGGAAATTTTGGCGTAGAGATAGTTGACGTTGTAGCC
>JAGBTR010000283.1 GCA_017631215.1 Clostridia bacterium
AGTTGACCGAGCGTCTTGGCTCCTCGACGCCCGTTCTTCGTGTGCTGGCCATCGATACGCGCGGCGACCGCGTCGCAGAGCCTGCGGCAGATCAAACCTCGCTTGAGGAGGTCGGTCTTGGCGTCGCGGATATTCTGCGTGAGATCAACGAATAAAGAAAAACCGTTTTGAGCAATGCTCAAAACGGTTTTTTTTGTGTTAATACTGTGCCGAGCGGTATTTTTTGAGAATGAACCGCCAAAGGAGCAACGCTGCCACGACGATCACGATGATGAGCGCGAGGGTGTGGATGCTGCTGCCGACCGAGGATTCGATCTTGAGCTGCTCCCAAAGGCCGTTGGCCATTTCCTGCGTCTCAGCGTCGAGCGCGTGGTAGTAGGAGGTGGTGTAGGTCGAGAGATCGGGATAGAGAATGTTCATTGCGTCCTCGTGCCAATCCACCATATAAGCGATATAATCTTCATTTTCGCGCACCAGCGTGTTAGGGCTGGCGTAGCCGATATACTCGGCATTAGCGACGGCGATCTCCTCGGACAGCATAAAGTTGATATATGCCTCGGCGATCTCCTTGTTTCGTGCGCCGCGCGGGACACACATCGCGTCAACGAACACGTTGGTGCCCTCCTCGGGATAGTAGAAGGCCAGCGCATCGTTGCTGTCGTACATCGTCAGGTAGTCGCCTGCGTAGTAGGGCGCGATGGCGGCGGATTCACCCTTCATTTTGTTGAAGACCTCGTCCATCACATAGCCCTGCACAATGGGCTTTTGCGCCTTGAGATAGGCCAGTGCCGTTTCCCATTCGGTGCGATCCTTGGTGTTGACGTCGATCTTCTGATAATACATCGCCGTGCCAAAGGCGTCGCGCGCGTTGTTGAACTGCAGGATCTTGCCGCTGTACTTGTCGTTCCACATCAGCGACCACGAGCCCGTGTCCGCCTCGTCGACCATTTTGGTGTTATAGATCACACCGACCATACCGTAGGTGTAGGGAACGGAATAGCGGTTGTCGGGATCGTATTCGGGATACTGAAACTCCTCGGCAATGTACGCAAAGTTGGGAATGTTGGCAAGGTCGAGCTCCTCGAGCATGTCCTCGTCGATCATTCTCTGGATCATATACTCGGAGGGAATGACGATGTCATAGCTCGTCGCGCCACTCTTGAGCTTGGCGTACATATCCTCGTTGGAGGCGTAGGTGGTGTAGTTGACCTCGACACGCACACCGTAGGTCTCGTAGTAATAGTCCTCAAAGGCGGCGTTGACGTCGAGCGTGCCCTCCGAGCCGTCCGAGATGTACTCGCCCCAGTTGTAGACGTTGAGCGTGATCGCGTCGTCATCGCCACAGCCGATCAGGGAGACCGTACCAAGCGCGACGAGCGCGAGCATCAGCAATGCCAGTATGCGTTTGATCATTGCGACTCACCGTCCTTTCCCGAAGCGCGGGCGGCGCGGCGCGTCTGCATACGCTCACGCATACGGCTTGCGCTGTCGGAGAGCTTGTCCTTGAGGCTCTCTCCCTTGTCACCCGACAGATTGGTCAGGATGAGCAGCGTCAGAATGGCAATGATCATCAGCGTGGACAGCGCGTAGATGTCGGGCTTGACCTCCTTCTTCGTCATCGAGTAGATGAGGATGGGGAGTGTCTGGAAATCGCTTCCCGAGCAGAAATACGAGATAACGAAATCGTCCAGCGACATCGTAAACGCCATAATAAAGCCCGTCACAACGCCCGGCATAATGCAGGGGAGCTCGACCTTAAAGAAGGACTGTGCGGGTGTGCAGCCCAGATCCAGCGCCGCCTCGGGCAAAAATTTGTCCATCTGGCGGAATTTGGGGGACACGTTGAGCATCACGTAGGGGATGTTGAAGGTAATGTGGGCGATGAGCAGCGTCCAGAAATTAAGCTTTTCGGTCGAGCCGAGCAGCGTGCCGACAAAGACGAACAGCAGCATCATCGAGATACCCGTGACGATATCGGGGTTCATCATAGGAACGTTGGTGACCGAGTTGATCGTTCCCTTGAGAAGCTTGGATCTCATACGGTCAAGACCAAGCGCGGCCAGCGTGCCGATCACGGTCGAGATCAGCGCCGAGCTGACGGCCAGGATCAGCGTGTTCTTGAGCGCCGCAAACGTCTCGGCGCTGCGGAACAGCTCCTCATACCAATAGGTGGAGAATCCCGTAAACACACCCGTGTTGTTGGTGCTGTTGAACGAGAACAGCATCAGCACAAGAATGGGGACGTAGAGCACGGCGAGAATGAGTGCAATATAGGACTTGGAAAGTATCTTCATACGATCACCGTCCCTTCATCGTCCGAGAAGCGATTCATGATCGCCATCGAGATCAGGATGAGGATCATCATGACCAGCGAGATGGCTGCGCCGACGTTGTAGGTCGCAGGATTCTGGAACTGACGCTCGATGGTATCACCGATGAGATCGAACGTGCCGCCGCCCAGCTTCTGCGAAATGTAGAAGGTGGATATGGAGGGCACGAAGACCATCGTGATGCCCGAGATGATGCCCGAGGTGGACAGCGGCAGAACGACGCGGAAGAGCGTCTGCCAGCCGTTGCAGCCCAGGTCTCCTGCCGCCTCAATGTAGCGGTTGTCCATTTTGGAAATGACCGAATGGATGGGAAGGACCATATAGGGCAGGAAATTGTACACCATACCGAACACGACCGCGGGCGCAGTGCCGACGATGTGGACGGGGTCAAAGCCAAGGCGCATCAAAAAGTTGTTGAGAAAGCCGCCGTCATCGAGAATGGCCATCATCGAGTAGGTGCGGATGAGCAGATTCATCCACATCGGCAGCATAACGAGCAAAATGACGATCTTTTGTGCGCGAGGCGACAGCTTGGCGATGAAGTAAGCCAGCGGATAGCCGATGACAAGGCACAAAAAGGTCGCGATCACCGCCATCGAGACGGACAGAAAGAACGTCTCGGTGTGGTCGCCCAACGCAAGGATATTGCTAAGCGTCGGCGTGCCGTTCGCATCGGTGAAGGCATAGTACGCGACGAACAGAAGCGGTGCGATGATGAACAGCACCATCCATACCGTGTGCGGTGCGACCGCCAGTGTGGCAAATGAGGGCGCACGCTTGCGCGCGGGGGGCTTAGAGGACGTTCTGGTCATTCCTCTACCTCCTCTGCCTCGGCGTCGGACAGCTCGTCGAACTCCTCGCTGAAGGAGGAATAATCGCCGAACATATTGGAATATTTGGATTTTTTCATCACGTGGATGGCATCGGGCTCGATGTGCAGACCGATGGTGGCATCGGGCGCGACGTAGTCGGAGGTCTCGATCATCCACTTGAAGCCGCAGACGTCGACGATGATCTCGTAATAGTCGCCCTTGAAGGTGACACCCGAGACCTGACCGCGCAGCATACCGACCTCGGGCGCGACGACGTCCACGTCCTCGGGACGGATGACGATGTCGACCGCATCACCCTTGGCAAAGCCGCTGTCAAGACACTCGAAGACGTGTCCTGCAAACGAGGCACGGAAGTCCTCGGGCATAGTGCCGTCGAGAATGTTGCTCTCGCCGATAAAGTCGGCAACGAAGGCGTTGATGGGCTCGTTGTAGATATCGGTCGGCGTGCCGATCTGCTGGATGCAGCCGTCGGCCATAACGACGACGGTGTCGGACATCGAAAGAGCCTCCTCCTGGTCGTGCGTGACGTAGATGAAGGTGATGCCCGTCTGCTTTTGCATATTCTTCAGCTCAACCTGCATATCCTTGCGAAGCTTGAGATCGAGCGCGCCGAGCGGCTCGTCGAGCAAGAGCACCTTGGGGCGGTTGATGAGTGCGCGCGCAATGGCGACACGCTGCTGCTGACCACCCGAAAGCGTGGCGATCTTGCGGCGCTCAAAGCCCTTGAGGTTGACCAGCGCCAGCATATCCTTGACCTGACGCACGATCTCCTGCTCGGGCGTGTGCTTCAGTCGCAGACCGAAGGCGATGTTCTCGAATACGTTCAAATGGGGGAAAAGCGCATACTTCTGAAATACCGTGTTGATGTGTCGCTGATAAGCGGGGATGTCGTTGATACGCTTGCCGTCGAAGATGACGTCACCCTCGTCGGGCGTTTCAAAGCCGCCGATGATGCGAAGCGTGGTCGTCTTTCCGCAGCCCGACGGGCCGAGAAAGGTGATGAACTCTTTGTCGTGGATATCCAGATCGATGCCGTTCAGGATAGTCTCACCGTCAAAGCTCTTGGAAATGTGTTTGAGTTGGATCAGAATTTCTTGATTCATTCCGCATAAATACTCCTTTGAAAAAAGAAATAAATACCAGCCTTCCTCTTTTGAGCCGCGAGGCGGAACAGAGAACAGTTAGGACGAAAATGGCCGTGACGCGCGAGTGCTTGTCCGTGCGACGCCGTTTCTGTGGGAACTGTCCGAAAGGTCTAAGACATATTGTAGCAGAGAGTGAGAAAAAATGCAATACATTTCTGAATATTTGCAAAATTTCGTGATTATCCCCAATAAAACGCTGTGAGGGGCCGATTTTTAGGGTTTTTCTCAAGAATTCTCGGTAATTCTCCACAAATCACCCGACTCCTCCCAAATGCTCAATATTCGCGCGGCGCATTTTCGACGGTCTCCTCAAGGACGCACCGCCCGAGCTGGAGGCAAAAAAGGTAGAGCGACAGCGCGCTCCCACGCCGCAAAAGCAGGTAAACAGCGACCGCCCAAAGTAGCAGCAAAACGACCGCGGAGACCGCCGAGAGGATTCGCTCGGCTCGGTCGGGAAGGGAGGCACGGCTGTCGCACAAAAAGCAAACAAGCGCCCGCCCGCCGTCAAACGAGCGGATGGGGAGCAGATTGAGAAAGCAAAGATACAACGAAAGCGGTGCCAGCTCGCCCAGGGGCGACGTCTTGGGGAAAAGCACGAAAAACAGCGGCGCGCTCAAAAGGTTGAACAAGGGTCCTCCCAGTGCGACCGCGCATTCGGCGCGATAAGAGGGGAAGCAACTGCAAGAGGGCATCAGACGAAGCCCCGTGGCGGTCGGACGCAATCGATTCAATCGGACACCTACGCGGCGCGCGACGAGCAGATGCCCCGCTTCGTGGACGCCAATGGCGATCAGTAGGGAGAGAAGCATACGGCCTCCTTGGTGTGAATTTATTTCACTTGTATGCGTGTGGACCGTTTGCTATGCCAATTTTTGAAAAGCTATTGACAATCACGCGATGACATAGTATAATTTATTCATAGTAAAAACCGCAATCAAAATGACGTTCCACGGAACGCAGGAGGTATTATCAATGAAACTGATGATTTCAAGCGAGATCATTCCCGGTACCATCCTCAAGCGCGCGGATCTGGGCGGCTTGACGGGTAAGGCTTTTCTTGATCAGATCTTTATGGTGAACGAGGGCGTGATGCTGTCGGGTATCCGCAAGATCGCCGGCATCGACGGCTCGACGCTGCAAAACTGGACCAAGCGCGGCTGGGTCGCCAACGCGCATCTGAAGCGCTACGATATCGACCAGGTGGCTCACATTCTGCTCATCAATATGCTTCGCTCGTGTATGCAGCTGGATCGCATTGCGTGGCTGCTGCAGTACATCAACGGCGACCTGTTCGACAGCAGTGACGACATCGTGCGCGAGTCCGAGCTGTATGATATGATCTGCCGTGCGCTGGATCTGCTCGAGGAGCAGGCTGTTTGCACGCCCGATAGCCTGCGCCCCGTCATCGAGGTGTCGCTGGCCGATTATAAGGAGACCGTGCCCGGTGCGCACGTCCGTCTGGCCAATGCGCTGGAAATCATCATCGCGTCGCATTATGCGTCGGTCATTAAGCGCAATTCGGACGAAAAAATGCGCGAGCTGATGGGTGCAAAGGTCATCTCGGAGAACTAAAAAAAGAAATTCTCATCTTTTTTTCAAAAAGGGCTTGACATTTTTCTGATTTGTGCTATAATAATCCCGTTGCGAGCGAAAAACACGCAACGCAACGGAATATGCGAGAGTGGCGGAACCGGCAGACGCGCACGTTTGAGGGGCGTGTGGTTAACACCGTACGGGTTCAAGTCCCGTTTCTCGCACCACAGCAAAAAGGGTATGCGATGCATGCCCTTTTGTTGTGTTTAGAGGAACGGTCGCCTCGACGATTGGTTGAGTATCCTTGACATTTCTATAGAATATGTTATAATAGTCGTAAATCAATCCGTAGGGAGGGGGGCTCCGATGAGATACGCAAGAATACCGATCGTGCTTGTGCTTGCGCTGTGTCTGTGCAGCTGTAGCATTCAACCACTGTTCGACTGGGATGTGCTATTGGATCTCCCACTTGATGGCGGGCAGGATGAGATCAAGCGAGAGAATCCTATGCTCGACGAGCTGCACTTTTCGTTGCCCGATTCGGATATCGAGGAGTTCTACGCGGGGCTCTCGCAGTGCAAGGCGATCTACGAAAAGTGTCACAAGTCGTATGCCGACGAGCTGGAGGACGCGCTGTATGAGCTCGAGTGGTTGCTTTCCTGGTTCAGCGATCAGCGCGACGTGACGGATCTGCTCCTTCTGTACGATACGGCAGACGAGCAGGCGCGGCAGAACGATCTTTACGCGCAAAAGGTGTACACCCAGCTGCACACCGACTACTGGAATGCGATCAACGATATGAAGCGCTCCTCGAATCCGCTCACGCCGACGGTGGTCGCGTTTCTCGATGAGGTTTATCCCAACCGTATGCCTCTCTATTACGACAACGACGAGTACGAGACGCGTATGACCGAGCTTGAGAGTGCCTTTAGCGCCTACAATGGCAAGGGAAGTGCCGAGAAGGTTCACGATATCTACGTCGAATACGTCGAGGCCGCCAATCTCTACGCCAAGTCCTACGGCTACGATAACTATTACGAATGCGCCTCGGATCTGTATTACAGGCGCAATTACGGCAAGGAGGAGCGTGATAAGCTTCGTGCTTACGTCAAGGAGTATCTGGTGCCGCTTTACCGCGAGTACGATCGCCTTTGGGAGAGTAAGCGCAGCGCGATGAGCTTTTGGGAGCGTATGCAGTCCGACCGTTATCACGATGACTCCTACGACACGGTCGCCAAGGAGGCGCTGTTTGCTTATTTCGACTCGCTCCCCGAGGGCGTGGGCGAGGCGATGCGCGTGCCCTTTGACGAGAACAAGATCCTCTATGGCGACCGATCCGGCTCGGTCAAAACGGCGATGGTGACCACGCTCGGGGAGGAGTACGTCTGCTATTTCCACGAGGATTTTCTGGATCTGGTCACGGTGGCGCACGAGATGGGTCACTATTATGCCAATACGACGCACGGAACGGATGCGGATATTGCGCAGGATCTGAAGGAGGCGCACTCGCAGACCTCCTCGCTTTTGATGCTCCGCTATCTGCGCGACGAGATCGGCACCGAAGCCTTTGCGGCGTATGAGCTTTACGAGGTGGGCAATTTGCTGTATCAGGCCATCTCCTCGACGATCAAGGACGAGTTTGACGAGATCGTTTTCTCCCTGCCCGACGTCACTGATTATACCGTCGAGCAATTGAATGAGATCATGGAAGGGCTGATCGAGAAATACGGCATCGGCGCGAGCGAGGGCGATATGAGGCGCCAGCTTCGCACCTACTGGCACCGTCAGGGAATAGACCGTCCCGCCTATTTCATCAGCTACGGCGTTTCGGCGGTCGTGGCGATGGAGATCTACCACAAGAGCGAGAACGACTACGCAGCGGCGACCGAGTGCTATCAGCGGCTCGTCGAGCGCTCGCGTGCGGGCTTTGACATCGATGCCGTGGCGGTGCTGGTGGGGCTGCATTCGCCCTTTGACGAGCAGTGCTATGAGCAACTTGCGGACATTCACCTGACAAAATGATAAAAAAGCAAGATATACATATAAAATTGCAAAAAATGTCTGCTTTTTTTATATCCGTGTGCTAAAATGATAGCAGATGGGGAGTGCCCCCGCGCGGGCTCCGTGTCGCTATGATATCTACTTTACTTTGACAAGATGGAAAAGGAGAGATCGATATGTTGAATTTCAAGCAGGATTTTGAAAAAGAGCTGTTTGCGGCGGGATTGCGCAAGATGGACGAGAGATACGATGCCGCACGCCGTATGGTGTGGGGCTACCGTGGCAAGAACGGCTACCACAGTAAGCTGTCCGATTGCCCCGTTCACGCGATCCGCGATGCTTTTGATTATGCCTATTTGCTGCTTTGCAGAAATGAGGAAGGGGATGCTGCACGCGCACACGACGTGCTCTACCGTGTTGTGGCACTGCAGGATATCAACCCCCAAAACCGCACCTACGGCATCTGGCAGTACTACCTTGAGGAGGACCTTGAGGAAATGGACGAGCCCGACTGGAACTGGGCGGATTTTAACGGCAAGTGTATGCTCAACTGCCTCAACGAGCACGGTGACAAGCTGACGGAGGATATGAAGGCATTGCTCAAGGCCTCCGTTTACCGCGCCTGCGAGGCGATTATTCGCCGCAACGTCGGTCCCGCCTATACCAATATTTCGGTGATGGGCTCTTACGTCACCATCTTCGCGGGTGAGATGTTCAACGATCTGCGTCTGTTTACCTACGGTAAGGAAAGACTTCGCAAGCTGCACGAGTTCAATATGTCGCACGGCAGCTTCAGTGAGTTCAACAGCCCCACCTACACCTTCCTGTGCCTTTCCGATTTGTCGCTGCTGCGCCACGACGTCAAGGATGCCGAGTGTCAACGACTTGCCGAGGATTTGATCGACCTTGCCTGGCAGACGGTCGCGATGCACTACCACGTCGGCACGGGACAGCTGGCAGGTCCGCACGACCGCGCCTATGCGATGCTCGTCAGCGACGGCACTCGTCTGACGCTTGAGCGTGCGATGAATTATGAGGTGGAGCTGCTTTGCGACCGCGAGGCACTTTCGGACGTCGAGCTGGGCGTGTCCAAGAATCTGACCGCCCCGACGCTGTTCACCGATCACCGCATTTGCCCCGACAAGTATCGCCCGTATTTCACCGAGCCGTGTGGCGAGCGTATCATCGACCAGACCTTTGCGCCCGGTCGTATGGCCTACACCTATATGTGCGACGACTATACCGTCGGCTCGCTGCATCACGAGATCGCTTGGAATCAGCACCGCAACGTGCTGGGCTATTTCGGCACCAAGGCGTCTCCCGTTGCCTTCAACCTCAAGTGTCTGCACGATGGCTGGGACTACTGCTCGGCCGTTATGTCCACCATTCAGGACAAGGGAAGAACGCTGACCGCCTTCAGCTTTGCCACGGCGGGCGGCGACACGCATTGCGTGCTCGATATGATCAAGAACGCCACCATCTCTGCCGAGGATCTGCGCGTGCGTTGGCAGCTGGAGGGTGCGCTTGACCGCATCGACGTCGAGCAGACGGGCGACACCACCTTCCGCGTGGTCGACCGCGAGACGGGGCTGACGCTCAATATCGCTTACCCCTACGCCGTATTCGGTCAGAACGTGATCCGCTATGAGATCAGTCGCGAGGAGGACAAGATTGGCATCGACGCCGTGCTCTACCACGGTGAGCGCACCGATATCAATCTGAACGAGCTGGGAACGGCGGCCGTCGTGACGGCGATGGAGGTCCTCAAGGAGACCGCAGATATGCCCGCTGTCCTTGTGACCGTGGGGGAGAACGCGATCGCGGCCACCTTTGAAAATCTGTACGTCAGCTCGTCCATCAAGCTCGATACCCGCCGCGAGATGGGCAAGCTTATGCAGCTCAAGCGAGACGGCGAGCCTTATCGCCCTGCTTATTGATCCGCTTGAACAGCAAGCAAAAAGAGAAGCTCCCGCAACGATTCGTTGCGGGAGCGTTTTTTGTTATCTTGGCTTGGATCAGTTGTTGATGAACTTCTCCTCGTCTGCCCAGCTGTACAGCTTGCGGATGTCCTCACCGACGACCTCGGCGGGATGCTCGGAAGCCAGCTTACGCATCGCGTTGAAGTGAACCTGTGCGCCGGCGTCGGACATATCCAGCAGGAAGTCCTTGGCAAAGGTGCCGTCCTGAATGTCGGCAAGAATCTTCTTCATTGCCTTCTTGGTGTCCTCGGTGATGATCTTGGGACCCGTGATGTAGTCGCCGTACTCGGCCGTGTTGGAGATGGAGTAACGCATGCCCGAGAAGCCGCTCTGGTAGATCAGATCGACGATCAGCTTCATCTCGTGGATGCACTCGAAGTAAGCGTTTCTGGGGTCGTAGCCGGCCTCAACCAGCGTCTCGAAGCCTGCCTGCATCAGTGCGCAAACACCGCCGCAAAGGACAGCCTGCTCACCGAACAGGTCGGTCTCGGTCTCGGTGCGGAAGTTGGTCTCAAGGACGCCTGCACGCGCACCGCCGATACCCAGTGCATACGCCAGACCCAGATCCCAAGCCGTGCCGGTAGCATCCTGCTCGACGGCGATCAGGCAGGGAACACCCTTGCCGGCCAGATACTCGGAGCGGACGGTGTGACCGGGGCCCTTGGGCGCGATCATAATAACGTTGACGTTCTTGGGGGGCTTGATGCAGCCGAAGTGGATGTTGAAGCCGTGTGCGAAGGCCAGCGTCTTGCCCTCGGTCAGGTTGGGCTCGATGGACTCCTTATAGAGCTTTGCCTGCTTCTCATCGTTGATGAGGATCATAATGATGTCAGCGACCTTAGCAGCCTCGGCAGCGGTCAGAACCTTCAGACCCTGTGCCTCAGCCTTTGCCCAGCTCTTGGAGCCCTCGTACAGACCGACGACGACGTTGACGCCGCTGTCCTTGAGGTTGAGCGCGTGTGCGTGACCCTGCGAGCCGTAGCCGATGATGGCGACGGTCTTACCGCTCAGCTTCTGCAGATCGCAATCCTGCTGATAAAAAATTCTTGCCATTTTGGATGTACCTCGTTTTCATTAAAAATAATAATGGAATAATTATAGCAACAGAGAGGATATTTGTCAAGAGTTTTCAAGGACTTTTTGCGGAAAAAAGCATCGCGATGCGCAATATCGCGCATACCCCTTGCAAAACCGTCTGCAATGTGGTAAAATATAGCGAATGCGCCACGGCGCGAAAAATTTTTGGTAGTCGGTCACCTTTTGACCGAAATTCTGTATTAGAAAGTGAGGGGAGAGAAATGGAAGACTTCGATCTGACGGATGGCTGTGTGCCGTCGTTGCCCCAAGAGGTCACCGATGAGGTCGTCCGTTATTACTCTCCGATGATCTACCGCATCGCTCTGACCAAGACCAAGTCCACGCACGATGCGGACGACATTTTCCAAGAGGTATTCCTCAAGCTCGTGATGCGCGAGAAGCCGTTTGAGACGGAGGAGCATCGCAAGGCCTGGCTCATTCGCGTCACGATCAACTGCTGCAACTCGCATTTCGTTGCTCCGTGGCGCAAAAACGTTGACTCGATGGAGGACGTGCTGCTCGAGCAGATCGCCGACGACGAGCCCGTGCCGGGTACGGAGGAGGAGCGCGTCGACGTGTACGCCGAGGTGATGAAGCTGCCTGAGCAGATGCGCGAGGTCGTGCTGCTGTTCTATTATGAGGATATGTCGATCCGCGAGATCGCCGAGACGGTGGGAACGAGCGAGGTCAACGTCAAAAAACGTCTGTCCCGTGCACGGCAGAAGCTGAAGCTTGAGCTGGAGAACGAGGACGGACTGTAATACAGAGGAAGGTTTTTATGAAGAGACAAGAACTGCGCGCCTGCTTTGATCGGATACAGCCGCGTGAGGAGCTCATCCGATCGACGCTGGAGAAAATTCGAGGCGTGCAAGAGAACAAGCAACCCGTCCGCACGATGCCGACGTATGCCTTTGCCACGCGACTGGTCGGTGCGGCCTGCGCCTTGGTGCTGCTCGTTGGTGTTGGCGTTTCGCTGGGCAGGGACGTTGTCACAGCCCCCGATACACTGCTTGTGCAGGACGAGCGTATCTCGCCGATGACGGCGGATGCGATGGATGGCGTGGCGACGCCTCGCGAGGTGACGGTCGGCGGAGAGCTGGTCGGTTGCGAGGAGATGATCGAGACCGCCAAGAGCTTGAGCGCGGATGCTGCCGTGTGTACCGCCGTGGTGGATGCGGTCTACTTCAAGAGCGCGACCGAGGGCTTTGCCACGATCCGTCCGCTGACGGTGGCCGAGGGCTCCAATGCCGATTGGACCGATGCGGTGGATGGTGAGCTGACGTTGGTCGCCGCCTTTGACGCTGACAACGAAGAGATGCGGTCGCTGCTTGACCTGATGGGCAGCGAGGTGCTCGTCGGTCTGCACACAGAGACGCGCGACGGTGAGACCGTTTGGGTCATCCATGAGATGCACGCGCAGGAGCAGGCGATCGAGTGAACTTTTAAATATACAATTATGCTGATAAGGAGCGGTGCCGTGGAAAAGCACCGCTCCGCCTTTTGGGGAATGGATGCGAGGGGATGCTTTTTGAAAAAAGCATCCCCTCGCGCTCCCCTTCAAAAACCTTGTAAAAAAGAATAGGAAAGTGCGAACATATTCTTCTGAACGGAAGGAGGACGGAAGAATGCACTTTGGCGCATTCTTCGTGAGCTCGTAGGACTTTTCCCCCAACAAACGCCGGCGGGGAAGAATGC
>JAGBTR010000284.1 GCA_017631215.1 Clostridia bacterium
CGTGCACACGAGCTTTTGCACGTAGATTACACCAAGAAAACACAGAAATAACCTGGCATTTAAGGAGAAAATAAATATGAAAATCACCATTATCGGAGCGGGTGCCGTCGGCGCAACGACCGCATTTGCACTCTTTACTCGCGGAGCAGCCTCTGAGGTCGTGCTCATCGACATCAATATGGATAAGGCGCTTGGCGAGGCTCTGGACATCAAGCAGGCCCTTCCCTTCATCGACAACTGCAACATCTATGCAGGAACCTATGCGGATGCCGTCGGCTCTGACGTCGTCATCATCACCTCGGGTGTTGGCAGAAAGCCCGGACAGTCCCGCTTGGAGCTTGTCCAGACCAACGTATCCATCACAAAGCAAATCTCCTCGGAGATCGTCAAGTACGCTCCCGATGCCAAGTATATTTTCGTAGCAAACCCTGTGGACATTTTGACCTATGCCTTCCTTCGTTACACCGGCCTTCCCAAGACCCAGGTCTTCGGAACCGGAACGGTACTCGATACCCTTCGTCTGCGCACCCGTCTTGCTGAGATCTACAACATCAACAACCACCAGGTACACGCAAACGTTATGGGTGAGCACGGAGAGTCCTCCTTCATCGTCTGGTCCTCGGCAACCATCGCCGGTGTTCCGATCGACGAATACACCAACTTTATGGCAAAGGAAACCCAGGCTCCCGTAGAATGCAACCGCCAAGAGATCGAGGCCTACGTAAAGAGCTCGGGCCAGCAGATCATCTCCCGCAAGGGCTGCACGGTGTACGGTGTTGCCATGTCCACCGTTCAGATCGTCAAGGCGCTGAGCAAAAATGCCGAAACGGCTCTGACGGTATCCTCTCTGCACGAGGGTGAGTACGGTCTGAACGACGTCTGCATCAGCTCGCTGACACAGGTCAACTCCAGCGGTGTCAAGGGCATCGTCACCCAGAAGCTGTCCGACGAGGAGCTGCGCAGAATGTATGCCTCTGCCGAAACGCTGAAGAACGTCATCAAGGGAATTGATTTCTAAAAAAGCAGAAAAACAGATATGAGAAAATTTGATACCAAAATTCAAGTCTTAAAGCACCGAGTCTTAACCGAGGTTGCGCGACTTGCATGGGAGGATAAGCTTCTCGAGAACGTTTTGGACATTCCCAAGACCATTATCCCCGGAAAGCAGCCCACCATGCGTTGCTGTGTTTACAAGGAACGAGCAATCCTTGCCGAGCGCGTCAAGCTTGCCATGGGCGGCAACAAAAACAACCCCAACATCATCCAGGTCATTGAAATCGCCTGCGACGAATGTCCCGTTGGCGGCTATGAGGTCACCAACGCCTGCCGCGGATGCTTAGCGCACCGCTGCGAGGACGTTTGTAAGTTCGGTGCGATCTCGTATGACCTAAACCACGTCGCGCACATCGACAAGTCGAAATGCAAGGAGTGCGGTGCGTGCGCCAAGGTCTGCCCCTACACCGCCATCGTGCGCCGCAAGCGCCCCTGTCAGAGCGCCTGCAAGGTCAAGGCCATTTCGATGAACAACGAAAAGGCGGCAACCATCGACAACTCCAAGTGCATCCGTTGCGGTTCCTGCGTTTATCAATGCCCCTTCGGTGCCATGATGGATAAATCCTATATCGTCGACGCCATCGAAATCCTCAAAAAGAGCGAAAAGTTCGAGGGTGGCACCGACAAGGTCGTGGCCATCGTCGCGCCCTCGATTTCGAGCCAGTTCTCCTACGCCAAGCTCGGACAGGTCATCACGGCCTTAGGCCAGCTCGGTTTTGGCGAGATCGTCGAAGCGGCGCTCGGCGCCGATATGGTCGCCATGGCAGAGGCCCGCGAGCTTGCCGAAAAGGGCATTCTCACAAGCTCCTGCTGCCCCGCCTTCGTGCGCTACATCAAGTCGGCCTTCCCCGCCCTCGCGGAGCATATTTCGCACAATCCCTCGCCGATGGCAACGCTCGGCAAGCACATCAAAGAAACCATGCCGGGAGCGAAGGTCATCTTCATCGGCCCGTGCACCTCGAAAAAGGCCGAAATGAAGCTCGACAGCGTGGCCCCCTACGTCGATAGCGTACTGACCTTTGAGGAGGTACAGGCGCTCTTTGATAGCCGCAGCATCGATCTGACAACGCTCGAAGAGAGCACGCTCGACAACGCCTCCTGCTTCGGACGCATCTTTGCGCGAAGCGGTGGACTTTCCGAGGCGGCCGCACAAGCGATGAAGGAGCAAAACATTGACTTCGAGCTCAAGCCCGTGGTTTGCGACGGAATCGAAGCCTGCCGATTGGCGCTTCTCAAGCTCAGCAAGGGTGTCCTTGACGGAAACTTCTTGGAGGGCATGGCTTGCATCGGCGGTTGTATCGGCGGTGCGGGATGTCTGACCCACGGCGAGAAGAGCAAGGCCGAGGTGGATCATTATGCCCAAGAGGCCGACAAGAAAACCATCAGCGACGCCTTGTCGCAATCCAAATAACCCCCATAAAACAGGATAGGCTTCCCTATCCTGTTTTTATTTTTCTTGCTTCTGACATTTCCAAATTTTGTTGACAACTCAACGTTTTTGTGGTATAATGAAAATGCAAACATAAAAGAAATGAGAGCAGC
>JAGBTR010000045.1 GCA_017631215.1 Clostridia bacterium
ACCTCGCGGCGTACGGGATCAAAGCCGGAAAGCGTGATCGCCTCGGGCGTATCGTCAATGATCAGTTCTACACCCGTCAGCGTCTCCAGCTTTTGGATGTTTCTACCTTCGCGACCGATGATGCGTCCCTTCATTTCATCGTTGGGCAGCGGAACTGCGGAAATGGTCGCCTCAGACACCTGATCGGCGGCACAACGCTGAATCGCCAGCGTGATGATGTTGCGCGCCTTGTCGTCAGCCTCCTCGCGGAACTGGCTCTCCAGCTCGTCCAGACGCTTGGCAAGGTCGTGCTTGACCTCCGATTCGATGCTTGCGATCAGCTCTTCCTTTGCCTGCTCGGCGGTAATGCCCGAGATCTCCTCGAGTCGCGCCTGCTGAGCGGCAAGTGCCTGCTCGATCTGCTCACGAAGCGCGTCGTTCTCGTGCAGCTTCTTGTCGAGCTGCTCGCTCTTGCGATCCAGTGCCTCGGCCTTCTTGTCAAGGTTTTCTTCCTTCTGGTTGACACGGCGCTCCATGCGCGTGACCTCTGCGCGTCGCTCCTTGAGCTCGTGCTCGGTCTCGTTGCGCAGGCGAAGAGTTTCTTCCTTGGCCTCGATCAGCGCTTCCTTCTTCATTGTCTCAACCGTAACTGCGGCATCGTCGACGATCTTTTTGGCCTTTGCCTCAGCAGACCCGATCTCAGCCTCAGCCACTTTTTTGCGGCGGAAGTAACCGATCAAGCCGCCCACGATCAAGCCAACGACCAGCGCAGCTGCGGAAAACAACAAAATTTTCACAAGTTCAGTCATAATACACCTCCTTAATTTTGATTTTTATGTTTTGAAAACTGTGATGCAGCACCCAATGGCACTATTACGACCATTTTATGATGCTAAGATATATTGTACACAATATTTAGTGATTTGTCAAGAGAAAAACCGTAATTATTGCCGCATTTCACGAAAAAAAGCCATTCCGCAGTCGTCGTCCGATCAGCGGAATGGCTTGGCTTATTCGGCACCGCGCGGCCCCTTTTTTTCGATGCGACCGCGCAGGGCCGCCAGTGCGGCATCCAGACCGCCGATCTCGTCGATCAGTCCGAGTCGCACGGCCTCCTGCCCGTCGACGATGCTGCCAACGTCGGTCGCCAGCTCGTCGGGGCGCAGCATCAGCTCGGTCAGCTTTTGCTCGCTGATGCCCGAATGCTCGACAATAAAGCGCACGATACGGCTCTGCATCTCGGTAAAATAGCGAAAGGTCTGCGGCACGCCCAGCACCGTCCCCGAAATGCGGACGGGGTGGATGGTCATCGTCGCGCTTGGGACAATGAACGACCGATCCGCCGCCACCGCCAGCGGCACGCCGATGGAATGACCGCCGCCCAGCACGAGCGAGACGGTGGGCTTGGTCATCGAGGCGATCATCTCGGCCATCGCCAGCCCCGCCTCGACGTCGCCCCCCATCGTATGCAGGATGAACAGCACGCCCTCAACGCGCCCGTCCTCCTCCAGATCGACCAGCCGCGGGATGACGTGCTCGTATTTGGTCGCCTTCTGATTTTCAGACAGCACAAAATGCCCCTCGATCTGCCCGATGATGGAGAGGCAGTGAATGCTGCTCTCCCCCGCCCCAAGACGCACGCTGGCCATCTCGCGGATGCCGTCCCACACCTCATCCGGCACGTTTTCTTGCTTTTTTTCGCGTTCGTTCTCTTCCATCGCGTCAACCTCCGTCTTTTTTTGCCCGAAATTGTCATTTTTTTGACAACCCAAGCGATTTTTTTAAAAAATTCCTTTACTTTTCAGTATATATATGTTATAATATCCTTTGAATGGAAATTACCATCCAAGGTCGCATCGCGGCCAAATCACATCATCATAAGGAAAGGAACACTTATGGAAAACAAAATTCTCGTTGAGACCTCTGCAAGACACGTTCATCTGACGCAGGAGGCTGTCGAGATCCTGTTTGGTGCCGGCCACGAGCTGACCAACAAGAAGGATCTGTCCCAGCCCGGTCAGTTCGCTTGCGAGGAAAAGGTTACTGTCATCGGTCCCAAGGGCGCAATCAAGGCAAGCGTTCTGGGTCCCACCCGCCCTGCCAACCAGGTTGAGCTGTCCTTCACCGACGCTCGCACCGTTGGTCTTGTCGCTCCCATCCGTGAGAGCGGTGACGTTGCAGGCACGCCCGGCTGCACGCTGGAGGGTCCCTGCGGCAAGGTTGAGATCGCTGAGGGCGTTATGATCGCCAAGCGTCACATCCATATGACTCCCGAGGAGGCCGAGGCTCTCGGTGTTTCCGACAAGGAGATCGTTTCGGTGAAGGTCGATACCGACCGTCCCGTCATCTTCGGTGACGTCGTCGTTCGTGTCAGCCCCAAGTTCGCGCTGGCTATGCACATCGACACCGACGAGTCCAACGCATCCTGCGCTGCAGGTGTCGTTTACGGCTCGATCGTAAAATAATCTGCCATTCAAGTATACCCCGCGCCACGCGAGATTAATCGCCGCGCGAGATATTTCAATTTCAAGAAAGGATCTACAATCATGAAAATCGTATTTCAGGGCGACAGCATCACCGATGCAGGTCGCGATCGTAACGATCATCATCATTTAGGCAACGGCTACCCCAAGTTCGCCGCAGATCACATCAAGGAGGCACATCCGGACACTGATATCGAGTTTATGAACTTCGGCATCAGCGGTAACCGCACCTGCCAGCTCTTCGACCGTCTGTATGCGGAGGGCATCGTTCAGCAGCCCGATGTGATCTCGATTCTGATCGGCATCAACGACATCTGGCACCGTCAGGCCAACATTCGCACCACCGACGAGCAGCTCGTTCTCAACTACCGCGAGACCCTCAAAAGGCTCAAGACCGAGACGAACGCCAAGATCGTGATGCTCGCGCCTTACCTGCTGGATTGCTCCGATAAGGAGGATGTCCGCACCGATCTCCACCGCATCCTGCCCGCCATCCGTGCGCTGGCGAAGGAGTATGCTGACGTCTACATCCCGCTCGACGAGCTGTTCGACGAGGCGATGAAGACCCAGCCCGAGCCGCACTACTACTCAGGCGACGGTGTTCATCCGAACGCCAACGGTGCGGCGTTCATTGGTAAGCTCTATGCAGAGGCCGTTGCGTCGCTAATCTCTTGAGCGAGCCGAGGAAAGGAATCAACGGTATGAAGATCCTCTTCCAAGGCGACAGCGTGACCGATTCAGGTCGCGACCGCAGCGATTACCACGATCTGGGCACCGGCTACGCCAAATTTGCCGCTGCTATGATCTCGGACGCCTTCCGCGATACCGAGATTGAATTCATCAACCTCGGCATCAGCGCCAATCGTACGAGCCACCTCATCGAGCGCTTGCAGTCTGACTTTGTGGACATTGCGCCCGACCTCGTCATCCTGCTCATCGGCGTCAATGACGTCTGGCACCATTACGATGCCAAGAACGTGCAGACGACGGCAGAACAGTTTGAGTTCAACCTCCGTACGGTGCTTGAGGCCATCCGCTCGACGGGTGCCAAGCTCGTTATGCTCGAGCCCTATATGATGTACGGCTCGAACAAGGACTTTATGTATGAGGAGCTGGACGAAAAAATCCGCATCGAGCGCGCGCTGGCGCACGAATACGCCGATGCTTACGTACCGCTTCACGCGCTGTTTGCCGCGGAAACGGTCAGCAAGCCCTACACCACCTTCTCGCCCGACGGCGTGCATCCCAACACGGACGGTGCCGCCTTCATCGCGCAACGGGTGTTTGATGCCGCGCTCCCCATCCTTGAGGAGCTGGCAAACGGGGACTGAGTCCCCTTCCCCGATCACGATCTTAATTTTGTAAAGGAGATAAGAAAAATGAGCGATCACATTATCTATTCTGCCGAAGTGCAGAACATGTGTACCGTAGCAAAGGGCCCGAACCACGGTCCCGCTCCCATTCCCGAATAGGGCAAATGGGTACAGGCAAAGGAGATCAAGGACATCTCCGCATACACCCACGGTGTGGGTTGGTGTGCTCCCCAGCAGGGTGCCTGCAAGCTGTCACTGAACGTCAAGGACGGCATCATCGAGGAGGCTCTCGTTGAGACCATCGGTTGTTCCGGTATGACTCACTCTGCAGCTCTGGCAGCAGAGATTCTTCCCGGCAAGACCATTCTTGAGGCTCTCAACACCGACCTTG
>JAGBTR010000285.1 GCA_017631215.1 Clostridia bacterium
AGCCCGCAAGCTGGAGAACATCACCTTCCTGGCGCAGGGCACCATCTACCCCGATATTCTGGAGTCCGTCAAGGCCGCCGAGGGCAAGAAGGCCGTCAAGTCCCACCACAATGTGGGCGGTCTGCCTGAAGACCTGCAGTTTGAGCTGGTCGAACCCATCAAGCTGCTGTTCAAGGACGAGGTGCGCGTGGTCGGTGAGGCGCTGGGTCTGCCCCACGCGATGGTCTACCGTCAGCCGTTCCCCGGTCCCGGTCTTGGCGTGCGTTGCCTTGGCGCGATCACGCGCGACAGACTGCACGCGCTTCGCGAGGCCGATGCCATTCTGCGTGAGGAGTTTGACAATTTCGGTCTGGCCGGCAAGGTCTGGCAGTATTTCGTGGTCATTCCCGACATCAAGTCGGTCGGTGTCAAGGACGACAGCAGATACGAGGGCTGGCCCGCGATCCTGCGCGCCGTCAACACCAAGGACGCGATGACCGCTACCATCGAGGAGATCCCCTACGAGGTGCTTGGCAAGATCTGCGCCCGCATCACGAGCGAGGTCGAGGGTATCAACAGAGTGCTGTATGATATCACGCCGAAGCCTACGGGCACCATCGAGTGGGAGTGAGTTTTGCATAGCAAAACTCAACTATGATCGTTTCGCAGAAACGGTCATATCATAACATTTGGCGAAGCCAAATTCATAACGCTAAATGCAAGTTATGATTGGCTTCGCCAAATTTACATCGATCCAAAGTATTGATATCCTCTTGATTTTCTTTGCAGGATATGCTACAATATCAACAGAAAACCACAAGGAGATCAAGTGCTATGTTAAAAGGAATTCCGAGCATTCTTTCCCCTGAGCTGCTCAAGGTGCTGTGCGAGATGGGTCACAGCGACCGCATCTGCATCGCGGACGGCAACTTCCCTGCCGAGTCGATGGGCAAGGACGCCATCGTCATCCGCATGGACGGACACGGCGTGCCCGAGATTCTGGACGCCATTCTGACCGTACTGCCGCTCGACACCTACGTGGACACGCCCGTCACGCTGATGCAGCTGATGGCGTGCGACGAGGGACGCATTGCGACGCCGATCTGGGACGTTTACGCTGACACTGTCGCCAAGCACGACGAGCGCGGTCGCGCGGCCATCGGGCAGATCGACCGTTTTGCGTTCTACGAGCAGGCCAAGACCTGCTACTGCATCATCGCCACGGGCGAGCGCGCGGTCTATGCCAACGTGATGCTGCAAAAGGGCGTGGTCTGAGCGCGGTGCGAACGGCTTGGAGGTGATCGTCATACAAGCATCTTACATCGTACTTTTCGTATTATTCCTCATCCTATTCCTCCAGCACCGCCAACGGATGGCGTGGCTGGCGCACCGCACGGCATCAAAAAAGAAGGAGGACAAGACGCACATGAAGGAGCTGGCAACGAGCTTTCTCGGCAAGGAGTGCCTGATCTACACCGTCAACTCGCAAACGCTGACGGGCACAGTCAAGGAGGTCACAGACGGCGCACTGCTGCTCGAGAGCGAGACCACGCGCGAGGCGGTCAACCTAGAGTATATCGTCCGCATCCGCGAGTATCCACGCAACAAAAAAGGCAAGAAAAAGTCGGTCGTGCTCGACTGACCAAAAACGCGCCGCACAGATGTGCGGCGCGTTTTTTGCTATGGCGGGGGCGCTTAGCGGCTGTTGCGGCTATTCTGGCTATTCTGGCTATTCTGGCTATTCTGGCTGTTCTGGTTGTTCTGGCTATTCTGGCTGTTCTGGTTGTTCTGGCTGTTCTGGCTGTTCTGGCTGTTCTGGCTGTTCTGGCTGTTCTGGCTGTTCTGGCTGTTCTGGCTGTTCTGGTTGTTCTGGTTGTTCTGGTTGTTGCGGTAATTGCTATTCATAAAAATTCCTCCTTGAGATCAATCTCACGGATAGTCTGCCCCGATCGGGCGGCTTTATTCACGGCTGTTGCAATCTGCTTCGAGCGGTATTTGGCGCGCAAGAGGGCGTTTTTCGCAAAGAAAACGGGGCAAATATTGATTTTTTTTGCCAATCAAGCGCAAAAAAATGAATTTTCCCCCTTGCAAATGGTCAATGATTGTGATATAATAAACCGTAAGGCAGATATTACCTTACGCGAGGACGTTCCTTGGATGCGGTAATGGCCGCGTGTGGAACGTGCTCGTCCACACGTTTTTTATTTTATGTGATAAATAAGAGGTAAAAACAATGAGCACAAACGAACGCAGAGTTGGTACAGTTTCCCGCGGCATTCGTTGCCCCATCTTCCGTGAGGGTGATGATCTGGCCGCTATGGTCACGCAGAGCGTACTTGAGGCGGCCGAGAGCGATGGCTTCGAGCTGCGCGATCGTGACGTCATTTCGATCACCGAGTCGGTCGTGGCGCGTGTGCAGGGTAACTACGCAAGCGTGGACGACATCGCCGCCGACGTCAAGGCAAAGCTGGGCGGAGAAACGGTGGGTGTCATTTTCCCCATCCTCTCGCGCAATCGCTTCGCCATCTGTCTGCGAGGCATCGCAAAGGGCTGCAAGAAGATCGTTCTGATGCTTTCCTACCCCTCCGACGAGGTGGGCAACGAGCTCGTTTCGCTCGACAAGATCGACGCGGCAGGCATCAACCCCTACAGCGACGTGCTGTCTCTTGAAAAATATCGCGAGCTGTTCGGCGAGAACCGCCACGAGTTCACGGGCGTGGACTACGTCGCCTACTACGGCGATCTCGTCCGCGAGTGCGGTGCCGAGGTGGAGATCGTCTTCGCCAACCAGCCCCGCGCCATTCTGAACTACACCGATTGCATCATCAACTGCGACATCCACACGCGCAAGCGCACCAAGCGCATTCTGCTCGAGGCGGGCGCGAAGGTGGTTTGCAGTCTGGACGACATTCTGAACGCCCCCGTGGGCGGCAGCGGCTGCAATGAGAAGTACGGTCTGCTCGGCTCCAACAAGTCGACCGAGGACACCGTTAAGCTGTTCCCCCGCGAGTGCCGCGGTCTGGTCATCGACATCCAGCAGCGCATTATGGACGCCACGGGCAAGCACGTGGAGGTTATGGTCTACGGTGACGGTGCCTTCAAGGATCCCCAGGGCAAGATCTGGGAGCTGGCTGACCCCGTTGTCTCGCCTGCCTTTACGGACGGTCTGATCGGTACGCCCAACGAGCTCAAGCTCAAGTATCTGGCAGACAACGATTTCAAGGATCTCTCCGGTGAGGCGCTCAAGAAGGCCATCTCGGACAGCATCAAGGCCAAGGACGGCTCGTCGCTTGTCGGCAACATGGCCGCGCAGGGCACGACCCCCAGACAGCTGACCGACCTGATCGGCTCGCTGTGCGACCTGACCTCGGGCTCGGGCGACAAGGGCACGCCCGTCGTTCTGGTGCAGGGCTATTTCGATAACTACACCAACTGATCAAGATAAGCAAAGGAACGTCTCCCTCGCGGAGGCGTTCTTTTTGTTCCCCGCTTCGCGCTCGCTTTCCCCTTGACAAACGCCGCAAAGTGTATTATAATGGGATAAGTGACCAAGATCTCACCGAAAGGAGAACAGAGTATGCAGCTGCAAGAATCCGGCGAGATGTATCTTGAAACCATCCTCGTCCTATCCAAGACTATGAGTGCCGTGCGCTCTGTCGACGTCGGCGAGCATATGGGCTTCTCCAAGCCCAGCGTCAGCCGTGCGATCGGTCTGCTCAAGCAGGGCGGGCTCGTCGAGGTCGACGCCAACGGGCATCTGACCCTCACCGACGAGGGGCGTCGCGTGGCTGAACGCACCTACGAGCGGCACCGCCTGCTCAAGGAGTGCTTCATCTGGCTCGGTGTCGACCCTGAGACCGCCGACTCGGATGCCTGCAAGATCGAGCACCACATCAGCGACGCGACGGTCGAGGCGATCCGCCGCCATATGGACGCGGTCAAGCCCTGACCTATCACTTCAAGGAGGACAGCACGATGGCAAACCCTACGATGCGATTTCCCGGCGGCAAGGCAAAGGTCTTGACGCTTTCCTACGACG
Source organism: Clostridia bacterium (assembly GCA_017631215.1). Lineage (GTDB taxonomy): Bacteria > Bacillota > Clostridia > Oscillospirales > CAG-272 > SIG644. Next base: position 4,019 of record JAGBTR010000285.1, read on the forward strand.
ACGGTATTTTTGAGGATTTTCGTCTGATCGATATCATGACCCGCCAAGGTCTGAAGGGCACCTTCAACATCAACGCGGGGCTGATGAACAGCGTCAAGAAGCCCGCCGACTCCCACCGCGAGCGCCTCACGGCCGAGCAGGTCAGATCCCTCTATCGCCCCTCGGGCAACGAGGTCGCACTGCACGGCTACACCCACCCCCATCTCGAGCTGCTCTCGCGCGAGCGCATCGCCTACGAGGTGCTGA
>JAGBTR010000286.1 GCA_017631215.1 Clostridia bacterium
CGCAAGGTGCGCCACGGTTGCCTCGATATCACGCACGCGCAAGGCAAGATGACGAAGCCCGTACGCCTCGGGATCGCTGACGCGTGGCGGGCGGTGCGGTGCAATAAATAATTCCAGCACCACGCCCGAGCCGCTGAGCCACACAATCTCGTCGTCACGCTCGGGGCGCGCGACCTCACGTACGGTCTCAAAGCCCAGCGCATCGCGGTAAAAGCGCAAGGCACGCGCCTTGTCCGAGCAAAGAATGGCGATGTGATGCAGTCCTTCACTCATCGCTTACTTTTCGATGCCGCGATAGTCGCGCTGTACCTGCTCGTAGCTCTCAAGGTTACCGATGTCGTAGCGCTTGCCCGGCATCTCCATCGCGTGTACGGTCACCTCGCCCGAAAGCCAAGCGATATAGCTGCCGGGAGCATCCACGCCACAGCCGCGCTCGATGCCGACCTTGACCAGCTTCGCATCCTCGCGCGTGTAATAGTAAAAGGGCGGACAGCACCAGTTGGACTTAGGCTCGGCGGGCTTTTCCACCATCGAAAGGATCTTGTCGTTCCCGTCGATCTCGACCACGCCGCACTTGCGCAGCTTTTGCTCATTCGCCTCGAAATAGCGCATAATGCAGGACGTCCCCTTCGTCTGCGCGTAGGTGATGAAATTGGTCAGACTGAAATCAAGCAGATTGTCGCCCGCGATGACCAGCATATCGTCGTCAAGTCCCAGCGTGTCGATGGCAAACTGAATGTCGCGCACCGCGCCGAGTCGCGTCTCGTTGCTGTCCGTGCCATCGTCGACCACCGTGATCTTTTGTGCCTTATCCTTTGCCCACGCGTCAAAATGATGGGCAAATTTATGGTTGGAGATGACCACGTACTCGTCGACCGCACCCAGCGTGTCGATGTCCTCGATCAGATGGTCGAGAATGGTCTTACCCTGCACCTCGAGCAGGGGCTTTGGGAAGTTTTCGGTCAGCGGATACAGCCGCGTGGCGTATCCCGCCGCTAAAATCAAGCATTTCATTGCAATTTCACTCCGTCAGCACTCACGCAGATGTGAGCAGAATATTTACCCTTAAGATGGGGGAAGGCCGCAAGATACTCGCGCTCCACCTTCTCCTTGATCGCTTCCTCGTAGGCGGGGTCGATCAGCGCCATACAACAGCCCTTAAAGCCCGCCCCCGAAAACCGTCCGCCGTACACGCCGTCGGTCTCGCAGAGGATCTCGTACATTTTCTTAAGCTCATCAGAGCCTGCCTCGTAGTTGTAGATCGAGCTGTATCCGCTCTCGGTGCAGAGGCGGCCAAAGGTCTCGATGTCTCCCCGTTTCCACGCCTCAACGCCCTCTTCTACACGGCGCGACTCGCTGTACCAATGCGCCGCGCGCTTTCTCCAAGGCTCGGGAAGGCGGTCGCCGTACTGCTCGAAAATCTCGTACGGCACGTCGCGCAGGTAGGTGTTCTTGAATTTTCCATACTCCTCGCCCGCGTATGCCAACAAGGAATATGCCGCCGCGCGACACTCGTCCACACGGGTGTTGTACTGTGTACCCGCAAGGCTTCTCTCAAGACCCGAGAAGAAGATGGCGATGCGGTAGGGCTTCATCGCGGGGTTGGCAGGGATGCGCTCATAGCGGTCGTTTCTCGTGTCAAGATACAAAAGATGATCCTTTTTTGACAGCACCTCACAGCTTTGATCCAGCTTGCCGCAGGACACGCCCACATACTGATTCTCGGCCTCCATGGCAAGCGCGATCATCTCGCGGTCGGAAAGCTCCAGCCCGTTGACGTGGCAAAGTGCCGCCAAAAAGGCAATAATGACCGCCGCCGACGAGGAAAGTCCGCCGATGGGCAGGCTACCCTCGATCACGCCGCAAACACCAACGCTCAGCGAATACCGACGGGTCAGTGCCAGACTCGCGCCGCGCAAATGGTCTGCCCAGTCGTCCTGCTTACTCTCGGGCGTCGCGCCAACGTGCCACTGTACCCGTCCGTCAAACTGCAACGAACGCAGCTCCACCACACCGTTCTGCTTGGGGCCGTAGGCAATGTGAATGCCCTTGTCGATCGCAAAGCCCGTGATCTTACCGAGCTGATGGTCGCTATGCGCGCCAATGGGGCATACACGATAGGGCGTAAAGGCGACGTTCTGCGGCGCGCGACCGTAGATTTCTTCAAATGCTTGTTGTGCCGTACTCATAATTCCCTCCATGTATAACAAATCAAGCGGATATACGCTCATCCGCGATTGCCATACATTTTTTCGTAATAATTTTGATACTCACCCGAAATAATGGTTTCCCACCATTCCTTGTTATCCAAGTACCACGCAATCGTCTTGTCGATTCCATCTGCGAATTTCGTCTCGGGCAACCAGCCAAGCTCACTGTGTATCTTTGTGGGGTCGATAGCGTAACGCATATCATGTCCCTTACGATCGGCAACGTAAGTGATCAGGCTCTCGGGTTTGCCGAGCTTTTGGCATATCAGCTTGACGATGTCAATGTTAGCCATCTCATTGTGTCC
>JAGBTR010000287.1 GCA_017631215.1 Clostridia bacterium
CGCTCGTCTTGTAGTCGCGCAGCTCGACGACGGGCACGCCGCCAAACGCCTTGGGCGGGTCGTTGCGGAGCGCGTCCATCAGCGCCGCCATCTTAGCGGCACCGTCAAGCCCCTCCATATAGATCTCCACGTTGGTCTCGTACGAGAAGCCGTAGCGCTCAAACAGCGCGTCAAGCGCGTCGGCCAGCGTCATACCCTTGGCCTTATAGTAGGCGGTCATCTCGGCGATCAGCATCGAGGCAACGACGGCATCCTTGTCGCGCGCGTAGATACCCTTGAGGTAGCCGTAACTCTCCTCAAAGCCGAAGAGGAAGGTGCCGTGACCGCTCTCCTCGTGCTTCTTGATGACCTCACCGATGAACTTAAAGCCTGTCAGCACGTTGTACATATGCACGCCGTGCGCGGCGCACACCTTCGCCGCCATCTCGGAGGTGACGATGGTCTTGACCGCATACGGCTCGGGCGGCATGGTGTTCGTTTTTTCGTAGGCGGTGATGATATAATCGATCAGCAGAGCGCCCATCTGGTTGCCCGAGATGGTGGTGAAGCTGCCGTCCTTTTTGCGCGCCATCACGCCCACGCGGTCGGCGTCGGGGTCGGTGGCAATGATCAGATCGCTTCCTACGCGGTCGGCAATGTCAATACCCAGCGCAAAGACCTCGGGATACTCGGGGTTGGGCTTCTGCACCGTGGGGAAGCCGCCGTCGATGATCATCTGCTCGTCGACGGTGTACAGCTTTTTCAGCCCCAGACGGCGAAGCACCTCGGGAACGAGCTTGTGACCCGTGCCGTGAAGGGGAGAGTAGACGATGGCAAGGTCGTCTGCAACCGCAGAAACCGCGGCGGGGTTGACCGATTGCGCCAGCACGGCGGCGAGATACTTCTCGTCCATCTCCGCGCCGAGCAGAACGATGCGACCGTCAGCGACGGCGGTGTCGTAGTCGGCAAGATGAACGTCCGCAAAGATATCGAGCGACTGCATCGAAGCAGCGACCGTGTCGGCGTGCTCGGGGGGCAGCTGAGCGCCGTCCTCCCAGTAGGCCTTGTAGCCGTTGTACTGCTTGGGATTGTGCGACGCGGTCACGTTAATACCCGCGACACAGCCCAGCTCGCGCAGCGCGAAGGAAAGCTCGGGCGTGGGGCGAAGCGCGTCAAACAAATAAGCCTTAATGCCAGCCTCGGCCAGCACGCAAGCGGCGGTCTTGGCAAACTCCTCGGAGTGATAACGGCTGTCGTAGGCGATGGCAACGCCGTCCTCGGCGCGTCCCTCCTTGAGAATGAGGGCGGCCAGACCCTGCGTAGCGTAAGCAACGGTGTGAACGTTCATCGCGTTCATGCCGACCTTCATGGTGCCACGGAGACCTGCCGTGCCGAAGGAAAGATAACAAGAAAAGCGCTGACGGATCTCCTCCTCGTCCTCGCGGATGGAGAGAAGCTCGTCACGCTCCTCGGGGGAGAGTCGGTCGGATGCCAGCCAACACTCGTAATTTTCTTTGTAATTCATAGTGGATCCTTTCTGCCGCACGCGCGGCGGTGGTGATTTGCCCTTCAAGAGCGGGGAGGTGGAGGCGGGGAATCAGCCCGCCTGCTCCTCCAGATAGTGACGAAGTGCCTGCGCGACCTGATCGGGGCAGGAGGTCGCCTTCATGCCGCAGCGAATGCCGTCCAGTCGCGAGACGGCCTCCTCGACGGTCATACCGACAAGCAGACGTGCGACGCCCTGCGTGTTTCCCGCACAGCCACCGTTAAAGGTGACGGCGCGAATGACACCGTCCTCGATATCAATGTCAATGTGGCGCGCGCAAACGCCGCGCGGTGTGTAAGAGATGCGTTCCATAGTATATTCCTTTCTTTGCAAGAATAGACCCGACGGGTCAAAGCTGCTGATAAATGCCCAGCGGCAGATAGGTTGGGGAGTGGATGGACAGATAAAGTAAAAATGCCAGAAATTCGTGCTGATGCGGTATTTGCTCGCCCGACATATTCGGCGCGATTTCCAGACAGACGTCGAAGGGATAGCCCGCGCCCATCAGAATTTCCTCGTCCGAGCGGGGAAGGCAGTCGGCGCGCAGGAGCGACAGCGAGCACGCCTCGGCGGCACTGAGCAGCTTGGCGAGCGTCATATGCTCGTGCTCTTGCCAAAATATAAACTCAAAGCAGACGTTTCGGTCGCGCACAGGGGGCTGTGGCAACGAGATGCCGCGGCGGCAAAGGCCGAACACGGTCGAATGTCGGTTGTCAGAGGTGGTGACCTTGCAGGTCAGTACGACCTTGAGCTCGTATTTTTCGATCAGACCGTAAAAGCGCACCAGCTTGCCGTCCTGCGTGTTTTCCAAGGGGAGAATGCAGTATTCACACCGACCGTCAAACACCTGCTCGCAAACGCCGCTAAAGCTGTCAGCATAACTGGCGCGCGCCGAAGGCAGGACGCGGGAAAACAGCAGAAACGCCTCATCGGCATAAATGTTGTGCTGATAGATGATGGTGCCGCGTGCCGTGCTGTCGACCGGCTCGGTCGTGCCGAGAAGGGCGCTCGCAAGCTCGGAAAGATCGACGTCGGGGCGGTCGGCCAGCGCGGAGATAAACGATCGGCAAAGACATATCTGCTCGGCGTTGCTCATCTGGCGCAGTGCCGCGGCGGTGGATTGCTTGAGGTTGTTCGGGGCAAAGGCGGAATCGGTATAGGTCGCGGCAACCTGCTCCCAAAGCGTGATCAGGGAAGAGGGAAGCGCGTCATCCGCCGATACGGTTGCGCTATGGGGCACATAGGCGCGGGCATATAACTGTGCCAGCGCCTGTGCTTGAATATGGTCACACGCCAGTATGCGGTCGGCACGCGCGTGCAGATCACGCAGATTGTCCGCAACGGTTCGGATATCGCGCTCGGTGCGGGCATCGACCGTTGTGGGGCGTTGGTTTGTCTTGGGATCATTCATCGGTCTTGGTGGTGTCCGATGCCGAGGTGTCCTCGGTCTCTGTCGGGATATCTGCGGCGGGGGGCGTTGTGTGCTTGGGCTGGGGATAGATCAGATAATCCTGCTTGCTCGGACGCTTGGCGTGCCGTTTTCTTCCGCCAAAGCCATATTTGACGCGGTCAAGATAGTAACGCCAGGACAGCCGCGCCGTGCCTTGGGCGAGGTCGCGGTCGTGCTCGTTTTCGGGAACGAAATAATCCTCCAGCGCGGTGGACAGCCCCTTGGCACGCAGACGTGCGTTGAGGAACTGCTGAACGAGTGCGATGACGACGGCGAACAGCGGAACGCCGACGATCATTCCGAACACGCCCCACAGATTACCCATAACCGAGATGGCGATGATGACACACAGCGGGCTCAGACCCGTGCGGTCGCCAAGGATGCGGGGCTCGATGATGTTGGCATCGAGTTGCTGGATGACCAGCACGAGAATGATATACAGCAAAAGCTTGGAGGGGTTCGAAATGAAGACGATGAATGCCGAGGGGATCGCTCCGATGATGGGACCGAAGAAGGGAACGATGTTGGTCACACCCATAATGCAGGCGATCATAGGCGCATAGGGCATTCCGAAGATGGAGAAAACGATATATTCGATGATACCGACGATGAGCGAATCGAGCAGCTTGGCACCAAGGAAGGAGCCGAACGCGCTGTTGGCGAGCGTGGCGGTGTCGTAGATGAACTTGTTGTGCTTCATACTGAACATCGCCGAGGTGAGCTTCTTGACCTGCGCGACTCGCAGCTCCTTGGAGGAGAGCAGATAGGACGAGATGAAGATGGCGAGAATGCCGTTGGTGATGACACCCACCAGCTTGGTACCGTAGGCGGCAATGTTCTGAAGGAGTACGTCAAGCAGACTGGACAGAGAGCCCATCAGCGTGGTGAGCAGTGCGTTGACCTTTTCCAGAGAGATGATCTCGCTTCCCGCTTCAACGGAGGGGAAATTCTTCATCACCGAGGCGAGCAGCTGGTTGATATAGGTGACCGAGTTTGCGATATAGTTGTTATAGTTGGCAAACAGCTCCTGAAAGCTGCGCATCAGCTGCGGGATGATGAGAATACCGAGCAGCGCAATGCACAGGATGAAGAACATATAGGTCAGCAGGATGGACAGCATACGCTTGAGCTTGAACGAGCGGATGCGGCGGAGCGGATGCTTTTCGATGAAATTCAGAATTGGATTGCAAAGGTAAGCAAACGCAAGACCAACGATGACGGGCGTGAAGACGGCAAACAGCGCGCCAAACCACGATTTCATCGCGGGCAGATTACTGACAATATAGACGATCGCAATGCAAGCAATGAAGACAACAAGAGACAACGAGCCGAGCAGTCCGCGTCCCGATTTTTTCTGCTTGTTCTGATCCATTTGCATCTCACCTCCGAATCCGATCCCAAAATAATAATATACTATACCATATTGTACCCTTTTTTGAGCCGTTCGTCAAGCCCTCGCACGCGTTTTTTTATAAACTTTTCGTTCCGTTCACACTTTTTTTGCAAAACGGCTTGAAAACGGCACGCATTTGTGATATATTTTAGTCAGAAAACGCCGCGCGTGCGGCAGGAGCGGAGGAATGAAATGTCAAACGTCAAGGTGTCTGCTTATGCTAAAATTAACGCCTATCTCGAGGTCACGGGACGGCTGGAGAACGGCTACCATACCATTCTGTCGCATATGCAGGCGGTCACGCTGTGTGATACGCTGACGTTGTCGCTTTCTCCCTCGGATGCCCCTTTTGCGGTGACGCTTTGCTGCGACGATCCCACCCTGGCGTGTGACGATACCAATCTTGTCTGCCGTGCCGCGCGTGCGCTTGCCGAGGCACTGGAGAAAAGAGGCGAAATGCCGCGCGTCGCGCTGTCCGTCGAGCTGCAAAAGCGTATCCCGATGGCAGCCGGCTTGGCTGGCGGAAGTGCCGATGCGGCGGCAACCCTTCGCGGCTTCAACGAGCTGTTGGGGCATCCGCTTTCGACCGATGCACTGTGCGAGATCGGCGCGCGTCTGGGCGCAGATATTCCGTTCTGCATCCGCTCACACGATACGGGTGCGATGACGGCACGCGGCATCGGTGAAGTGCTGACCGCCGCCCCCACGCTGCCCGCCTCCTTGCACCTCGTCATTGCCTGCCACGGAGAAGGCGTGTCGACGCCGTGGGCGTATCGCAAGCTGGATGAGCTGCCGCGCGCGGGCGTCGAGACGGCAGAGCAGGGCTACCAAGACTTCCTTGCCGCGCTGGACAAGGGAGACGTGCAAGCCATTGCCGCTCATAGTGCCAACTGCTTTGAGCGCGTGGTGTTGCCTGAGAGAGCCGAGGCGGCTCGCTTGATGGAGGCAATGCAGGAGTTAGGCGCCTCGCTTGTCCGTATGAGCGGTAGCGGTCCGTCGGTGGTCGGTATGTTCACGGATGAGATGCAAGCGTGCAGATGCGTCGAGGCGCTGGCCGAGAAGGGCATTCGCGCGGTCGCTTGCCGCCCGATAAACGCCTGATACTCTGCCGAAATACAACTGATTATATCGGCGATTCAACCGTTCGTTGATTGAACAGGTGCTTTTCGACCTTGCTCTGTGCCGAGGGATCGGACGAGGCCGATGCGCTCATCCGTGCGGTCGGGCACAAATCACACCAATGAAATAGAGTAATAATGGCGACTGCCGACGGGGAGACTCGGTTCGGCGGTCGCTTCCTTTTAAAAAAATGCTGAAAGCGCGCCAAACAATGCCAACGGTGCTTGACTTTTATGCAAATATATAGTATAATAATACATTATAATAGGACAACTATGCATCCCACAATTTTGGAATGAGTAAGAGAGGTATCAAAAATGGCCGGAATGACAAGAAGACAAGCACGCGAGGCGGCATTTGAGCTGCTGTTTGAAACTGAGTTCACCTCGGAGCGCACGCCCGAGGAAACGCTGACGCTGGCACTGGAGCAGCGCGAGATGGCAGAGGACGATTACGTCCGTGCGGCGTATTTGGGCGCAATGGAGCACCGTGCGGTGCTCGACGTGTTGCTCAGCCGCTTTTCCAAGGGCTGGAAGACCGACCGTATGTCGCGCGTGAGCCGTGCGGTGCTCAGACTTGGCACCTACGAGATGCTGTATTGCGATGACATCCCCTCGAGCGTCTCGCTCAACGAGGCGGTCGAGCTGGCAAAGAAGTTTGACGATCCCAAGGCGCGCGCCTTCATCAACGGCGTGCTCAACAGCATCAAGAACGAGATCGAAGAGAAGGGTGCGGCCGCTGTGATCGCCGCCTGCGAGGCAGGTCTTGCTGCCGCAGAGCTGCCCGATGGCGATGCATAAGAGAGAGCTGTACGTTGGTATTGATACCAGCAACTACACCACCTCGCTCGCGCTTTGCGACGGTGAGGGGTGTGTGATCGCCAATCTCAAGGCTCCGTTGCCCGTCAAAGAGGGCGAGAGAGGGCTGCGACAGAGCGATGCGGTATTTGCCCACGTCAAAAATCTTCCCGTGCTGATGACCGAGCTTTCTTCGGTGCTGCACGGGATCGAATCCTACGGTATCCGTGGTATCGGCTACTCCGCAACACCGCGGCGCGAGGAGGGCTCGTATATGCCTTGCTTTCTCGCGGGTCAGGTGGCGGCGTCCTCGATGAACGTGACCGCAGACGTGCCGATGCTATCCTTTTCCCATCAGGAGGGACACGTGATGGCGGCACTCTATTCGGCAGGCGTAGCAGATGCGTTGTGCGCGCGCGAATTTGTGGCCTTCCACGTCTCGGGCGGCACGACCGACGTGCTGTTTGTGCGCCCCGACGGGGAGCGATTCGTTATCGAGCGCATCGGTACCTCGCTGGATCTGCACGCGGGGCAGGCGGTCGACCGTGTGGGCGTGGCAATGGGGCTGAAATTTCCCTGCGGACGCGAGCTGGAGACGCTGGCGGGCGGGTGCGAGAGCAAGATTCCCAAGC